>NZ_JBSFNC010000116.1:0-28616 GCF_053586895.1 Amycolatopsis sp. NPDC003731
AGGGGCGGGGGAGGTCTGGTGACGTCGTTGGCCGGGTTGCGCTCCCGGCCGCCGGTCCGCGTCTGGTCCTGGTGGAAAAGCAAAAGGCCCTCCGGCTGTTGCCGGAGGGCCTTTTGCCTACCACTCAAACGCGCTTGAACAGCAAAGCTCGCTTCACTTCCTGGATCGCCTTCGTCACCTGGATGCCTCGGGGGCAGGCGTCCGTGCAGTTGAACGTCGTGCGGCAGCGCCAGACGCCTTCGCCGTCGTTCAGGATGTCCAGGCGCTCCTCCGAACCCTCGTCGCGGGAGTCGAAGATGAACCGGTGGGCGTTGACGATCGCCGCCGGGCCGAAGTACGAGCCGTCGTTCCAGTACACCGGGCAGGACGATGTGCAGCACGCGCACAAAATGCACTTCGTCGTGTCGTCGAAGCGGTCGCGGTCGGCCTGGGACTGGATGCGCTCGCGGGTCGGCTCGTTGCCGTACGTGATCAGGTACGGCTTGATCGCCCGGTACGCCTCGAAGAACGGGTCCATGTCGACGTAGAGGTCCTTCAACGTCGTCAGGCCCTTGATCGGGGCGATCGTGATCGTGGTCTTCTTGCCGTCCTTCTGGAGGAGGTCCTTCATCAGGACCTTGCACGCCAGGCGGTTGATGCCGTTGATCTGCATCGCGTCGGACCCGCACACGCCGTGCGCGCAGGAGCGGCGGAACGAGAACGTCCCGTCGATATAGTCCTTCACGTAGAACAGCAGGTTCAGCAGCCGGTCGGTGCGCTGGGCCGGGACGTCGTAGGACTCCCAGTGCGGCTCCGAATCGACCTCCGGGTTGAACCGGAGGATCTTCAGCGTGACCGTGATCGGCGTGTGCTCGTCCGATGCGGAAGAGGCGGGAGCTTCGGCAACGCTAGTCATCAGTACTTCCGCTCCATCGGCTCGTAGCGGGTGAAGGTGACCGGCTTGTAGTCCAGCCGGATGTCGGACGTCAGCTCGGCGCCCTGCTTGTAGGCCATGGTGTGCCGCATGAAGTTCGTGTCGTCGCGGTTCGGGTAGTCCTCGCGGGCGTGGCCGCCGCGGGACTCCTTGCGCGCCAGCGCGCCCACGACCAGGACCTCGGCCAGCTCCAGCAGGAAGCCCAACTCGACGGCTTCGAGCAGGTCGGTGTTGTACCGCTTGCCCTTGTCCGACACGGTGATCCGCTGGTACCGCTCCTTGAGCGCCTGGACGTCGGTCAGCGCCTGCTTCAGCGTGTCCTCGGTCCGGTACACCGACGCGTGCGAGTCCATCGTCTGCTGCATTTCCTTGCGGATGTCGGCGACGCGCTCGTCGCCGTGCTCCGACAGCAGGCCCGCCAGCTGCTCTTCCACGAGCTTGGTGGGGTCCGAAGGCAGCTCGACGTGCTCGTGCGCCAGCGCGTACTCCGCGGCGGCGATGCCGGCGCGGCGGCCGAACACGTTGATGTCCAGCAGCGAGTTCGTGCCCAGGCGGTTGGAGCCGTGCACGGACACGCACGCGACCTCGCCCGCCGCGTACAGGCCGGGGATGACGTTCTCGTTGTCCCGCAACGCCTCGCCGTGGATGTTGGTCGGGATGCCGCCCATCACGTAGTGGCAGGTCGGGAAGACCGGCACCGGCTCCTTCACCGGGTCGACGCCCAGGTAGGTCCGGGAGAACTCCATGATGTCCGGGAGCTTCGCGTTCAGCGTCTCCTCGGGGATGTGCGTGACGTCGAGGACGACGTAGTCCTTGTTCGGGCCGCAACCCCGGCCCTGCAGCACTTCCTGCACCATCGAGCGCGCCACGATGTCGCGCGGCGCGAGGTCCTTGATGGTGGGGGCGTAGCGCTCCATGAACCGCTCGCCGGAGGCGTTGCGCAGGATTCCGCCCTCGCCGCGGACGGCTTCGGAGATCAGGATGCCCAGGCCCGCCAGGCCGGTCGGGTGGAACTGGAAGAACTCCATGTCCTCCAGCGGGAGGCCCTTGCGGAAGATGATGCCGAGGCCGTCACCGGTGAGGGTGTGCGCGTTCGACGTCGTCTTGAAGATCTTGCCCGCGCCGCCGGTGGCGAACACGATCGACTTCGCCTGGAAGACGTGCAGCTCGCCGGTGGCCAGCTCGTAGGCGACGACGCCGGAGGCCACCGGGTTGCCGTTCTCGTCCGGGCTGGTGATCAGGTCGAGCACGTAGAACTCGTTGAAGAACTCCGTGCCGTACTTGACGCAGTTCTGGTACAGCGTCTGCAGGATCATGTGACCGGTGCGGTCCGCGGCGTAGCAGGCACGGCGGACCGCGGCCTTGCCGTGGTCACGCGTGTGCCCGCCGAAGCGGCGCTGGTCGATCTTGCCTTCGGGCGTGCGGTTGAACGGCAGGCCCATCTTCTCGAGGTCGAGGACCGCGTCGATGGCCTCCTTCGCCATGATCTCGGCGGCGTCCTGGTCGACCAGGTAGTCGCCGCCCTTGATCGTGTCGAAGGTGTGCCACTCCCAGTTGTCCTCTTCGACGTTCGCCAGCGCGGCGCACATGCCGCCCTGGGCCGCGCCGGTGTGGGACCGGGTCGGGTAGAGCTTGGTGAGGACCGCGGTGCGGGCGCGCTGGCCGGACTCGATGGCCGCGCGCATGCCGGCGCCGCCGGCGCCGACGATCACCACGTCGTACTTGTGGAACTGCATGGTGGGAGCTCTCCGGGCTTCAGTTCGCGGGCATGTTCGGGTCGAAGGTGAAGATCACCATCGTGCCGACGGCCAGGATCAGCACCATCGAGACGTACAGCAGGATCTTCAGCCAGAACCGCGTGCTGTCCTTGCGCGCGTAGTCGTCGATGACCGTGCGCAGGCCGTTGCCGCCGTGGATCTCGGCGAGCCAGAGCATGGCCAGGTCCCAGAACTGCCAGAACGGCGAGGCCCAGCGGCCGGCGACGAAGCCCCAGTTGATCCGGTGCACACCGCCGTCGAGGATGTTCATGATCAGCAGGTGGCCGAGCACCAGGATGACCAGTGCCAGCCCGGAGATCCGCATGAACAGCCAGCTGTAGAGCTCGAAGTTGCTCCGGCGCGCGGCCGGGCGCTTCGGGGTGCGGGGGTTGGCGAGCGCGAGGTCGGCCATGTCAGTTACCCCCGAAGAGCGTTTCGGCGGTGCGCTTCAGCATGAAGAACGCACCGGGGACCATCACGACGACCCAGACGACGCCGATGACCCACGTCATCGCCTTCTGCAGCTGCGGGCCCTTCGACCAGAAGTCGACCAGCATGACCCGGATGCCGTTCAGCGCGTGGAACAGCACCGCGCCGACCAGGCCGACCTCCAGGAGGTTGACGATCGGCGTCTTGTAGGTCTCGATGACCTGGTCGTAGGTGTTCGGCGACACGCGCACCAGCGCGGTGTCGAGCACGTGCACGAACAGGAAGAAGAATGTGAGCACGCCGGTGATGCGGTGCAGGACCCAGGACCACATGCCGGGGTCGCCCCGGTAGAAGGTCCCCTGCCGGCGTGAGGCACCCGCCCGATCGCTCGCCCCTGCCGCTGTGGCAGTGCTCGCCGTGGTGGACATCGGTGAACGGCCTCCAACGTCTGACTGTGCGCCCGGTGGCCGGTGAGGTCCGCTGCCGCCGCGGGAACGGCGGCCGTGCCGAGATCAACGTCATCGAGCCTGGATGAATCGGATGCTAGACCCGCACCCGGAACGCGGCTCACCTCCGGGTTCCCCTCTGTGATGGACCAGACACCGGCACTCCCGCGCCGCCACCCGGCGGTGTGGTGCAGCGCACTCGGTGGCGCGACGGCTTCCGCCGTCCCGCTCATCGGTCATCTGACCTCTATAGGATCTGATATCTGATGCGCTACGCCGAACGGCTGGTGGTATCCGTGTGTCATTGACCAACCGCGGTGTCGTCCCTAGCGTCGCTCGGGCAAACATCGGATCTCTCACGATGGGGTGACGTTCTGGTGCGACGACTCGGCCTGGTGATCGCCGTCGCGGCTCTGCTGCCCGTGGTGTCGGTCACGCCCGCGCAAGCGCTGCCCGACGGACTGGCGCTGACACCGCCGATGGGCTTCAACAACTGGAACACCACCGGCTGCGCCGTGGACGAGCAGCTGATCCGCGACACCGCCGACATCTTCGTCGACAAAGGACTCAAGGCGGCCGGGTACGAGTACGTCAACGTCGACGACTGCTGGGCCGAGCCGGAGCGCGACGCCGACGGGCGCATGCAGGCGAACAAGGCCCGGTTCCCCGGCGGCATCAAGGCGCTGGCCGACTACGTCCACTCGAAGGGTCTCAAGTTCGGCATCTACACCAGCGCGGGCACGCTGACCTGCGCGAAGACCCAGCCGGGCGCGCTCGACCACGAGGACGTCGACGCGCAGACGTTCGCGGACTGGGGTGTCGACTACCTCAAGTACGACAACTGCAACAACCAGGGCCGGCCCGCGCTCGAGCGCTACACGAAGATGCGCGACGCGCTGAAGAAGACCGGTCGCCCGATCGTGTACTCGCTGTGCGAGTGGGGCGAGAACAAGCCGTGGACGTGGGGCGCCGACGTCGGGCACCTGTGGCGGACCACCGGTGACATCAAGGACAACTGGGCCAAGATGCTCCAGATCCTCAAGGCGAACGCGCCGCTCGCGCCGTACGCCGGGCCGGGGCACTGGAACGATCCCGACATGCTCGAGGTCGGCAACGGCGGGATGACGACCGAGGAGTACCGCTCGCACTTCTCGCTGTGGGCGATGATGGCCGCGCCGCTGCTCATCGGGGCCGACCTGCGCAAGGTGTCGGCGGCGAACTTCGACGTCCTGCGCAACACCGAGGTCATCGCGCTCGACCAGGACCGCCGCGGCGTCCAGGCGCGGGTCCTGTCCAACCAGGACGGACACTGGGTGTTCGCCAAGCCCCTCGACGGCGGCGACGTCGCGATCGCGCTGTTCAACGAGACGACGTCGAGCGCCACGATCGGCACCACCGCGGCCGCCGCCGGGCTGCCCCGGTCCGCGGGCTACACGGCGCGGGACCTGTGGGCCCACCGCGACCTCCAGACGGCGGGCCGGCTCTCCGCGGTCGTCCCGCCGCACGCGACGGTCGTCTACCGGGTCCACGCGGGCGGCTCGTGGTGGCGGAACGCGCCGCTGGTGAGCACGGGCATCGAGCTGGCCGCGCCGGTGCCGGGTGTCCCGGGCGAGATCACGCCGGCCGGGCAGCCCTTCGAGGTGACGGTGTCGGCGACCGACGAAGCCCGTGTCCCGGTGTTCGACCCGCGGGTGACGCTCACCGCGCCGGCGGGCTGGCGCGTCGAGCAGGTGGCGCGGCCGCGGGCCGTCGTGCTCGGCACCGGCGAGACGGCGGCCGGGCGCTGGCGGGTGACTCCGCCGGCCGGGACCGAAGGCTCCACGGAGGCGCTGCGCGGCGGCGTCACCTACCGCGCGGCCGGGTTCGGGCAGGTCACCTGGTCCGGTGAACAGCGGCTGACCGTGCCCGCGGCACCGCCCGCGACGCCGGCGTGGGCGAGCGACCTGCGCTGGGCCGCGGAGAAGAACGGCTACGGCCCGGTCGAGCGCGACATGTCCAACGGCAGCATCCCGGCGGGCGACGGAAAGCCGCTGACCATCAACGGCGTGGTGTACCCGAAGGGCCTCGGAGCGCACGCGCCGAGCGAAGTCGTGTTCCACCTGGGCGGGCGGTGCACGGAGTTCACCGCGGACGTCGGCGTCGACGACGAGCGCGAGGCGACGAACAAACAGGGCTCGGCCACGTTCGAGGTCTACGCGGACGGCGTTCGCGCGGCGTCGACCGGTGTCCGGACGTGGCAGGACCCGGCGGTCCCGCTGGCGGCGGACCTCCACGGCGCGCAGTACCTGCGGCTGGTCGTCACCGACGGCGGCGACGGGAACTCCTACGACCGGAGTGACTGGGCCGCCGCCCGGCTCACCTGCGGCTGACTCCCGGCTCGGCCGAGGTCGCGAATGACTCATCGGGGACCTCCGGCGTCCCGAATGAGTCATTCGCGACGCGCGCCCGCCGGCCCGCCGCGTGAGCCCGACGCTCACCTGCGGCTGATTCCTTGTCATCTCACAGAGTGACCGGGCTGGCCCATCCTTCGGTCAGCCCGGCACACTCAGTGACACGAACCGGCATTTTCGCCGTCCCAAAGCGAAACAACCCCCCGAAAGTAGCCAGCTGTAAGCCCGATGATCACGTTCGGTGTCCGGTTCGTCGCGCGTGCGACTCGTGAGTAAACGTTTGTGTTACGTAGCGTGCCTTTCCTATGGCGCATTCCTGTCCGGCGGGTACGGTCTGGCGGTCGACCCGGCAGTAGGGCCGGGTCGTGCCCTTGACCATCCGCTGGATCAGCGGGGAGGGAGACACACGTTGCGTCGCATGCGTGGAACCGCGCTGGCCGCCGCGGCCATGGCCGGGGTGCTCACCCTGGCCGGGTGCGCCAAGGATTCCGGCGGTGGTAACAGCTCGAACAACACCGCGGCCTCGACGGGCGGTTCCGACTGCGTCACCGCGCAGAAGCCGCCGGCCGCACCCGCCGCCGCGAGCAGCTCGACCGCGGCCGGCGAAAAGGTCGACGGCAGCAAGCTGAAGATCGGCCTGGCCTTCGACGTCGGCGGCCGGGGTGACGCGTCGTTCAACGACGCCGCCGCCGCGGGTACCGACAAGGCGAAGTCCGACCTGGGCGTGACGACGGTCAGCGAGAGCACCGCCTCCGCCAGCGAGGCCGAGTCGGCCAAGCAGCAGCGCCTCGACCAGATGGCCTCCTCGGGCCTGAACCCGATCATCGCGGTCGGCTTCGCCTACGCGCCGTCGGTCAAGGTCGTCGCGGCCAAGTACCCGAACACCAAGTTCGCGATCGTCGACGACGACTCGATCACGCTCCCGAACGTGACGCCGCTGGTCTTCGCCGAGGAGCAGGGCTCGTTCCTGGCCGGCGTCGCCGCCGCGTACAAGAGCAAGAACTGCCACATCGGCTTCGTCGGCGGTGTCAACACCCCGCTGATCCAGAAGTTCGAGGCCGGCTTCCTGCAGGGCGCGAAGACCGTTTCGTCCAAGATCAAGATCGAGGACGAGTACCTGACCCCGGCCGGTGACTTCTCCGGGTTCCAGGACCCGCCGAAGGGCAACGCGAAGGCCGCGGCCGAGATCGCCAAGGGCGCGGACGTCATCTACCACGCCGCGGGCGCCTCGGGTAAGGGTGTCTTCGACGCCGCCAAGGCGGGCAACGCGCTGGCCATCGGTGTCGACTCCGACCAGTACAACCAGAAGACCGTCGAGGCCGACAAGGACGTCATCATCACGTCCATGCTCAAGCGCGTCGACGTCGCGGTGTTCGACTACGTGCAGGCCGTCGCCAAGGGTGACCTGAGCGGCCTGCCGAAGCGGTTCGACCTCAAGGTCGACGGCGTCGGCTACGCCACCTCCGGTGGCAAGGTCGACGACATCAAGGACGTCCTGGACGGCTACAAGGCCCAGATCATCTCGGGCGCCATCACCGTTTCGGACAAGCCGCAGAAGTAACTCAGTGCGCGCCGGGGCTCGGAGGAATTTCTCCTCCGGGCCCTCACGCGTTTACACGAGATATGGAATTCTCCCGCCCATGAGCACAGCCGAGGCCCCGGCCGAGGCCGTCCCCGACCGGGGCGCCCCCGCCGTCCAGCTGACCGGGATCACCAAGCGCTTTCCCGGCGTGGTGGCCAACTCCGACGTCAACCTCACCGTCGCCGCCGGCGAGGTGCACGCCATCTGTGGCGAGAACGGCGCCGGCAAGTCCACCCTGATGAAGATCCTTTACGGCATGCAGCCGCCGGACGAGGGCACCATCGCGATCAACGGCGAAGAGGTGAAACTGCGCAACCCGCAGGACGCCATCCGCGCCGGCATCGGCATGGTGCACCAGCACTTCATGCTCGCCGACAACCTGACCGTCGGCGAGAACGTCTTCCTCGGCGCCGAGGGACTGCACGGCATCGGCCGCGCCGCCCGCGCGCGGCTGGCCGAGCTCGCCGAGCGCACCGGCCTGCACGCCAAGCCGGAGACGCTGCTGGAAGAGCTCGGCGTCGCCGACCGCCAGCGCGTCGAGATCGTCAAGGTGCTCTATCGCGGGGCGAAGATCATCATCCTGGACGAGCCGACCGCGGTGCTGGTCCCGCAGGAGGTCGACGCGCTCTTCGACACCGTGCGGGAGATGAAGGCGGGCGGCTACACGTTCCTCTTCATCTCGCACAAGCTCGACGAGGTCCGCGCGATCGCCGACACCGTCACGGTGATCCGGCGCGGTACCACCGTGGGCACCGCCGACCCGAAGACCATCACCTCCCGCCAGCTCGCGGAGATGATGGTCGGCTCGGAGCTGCCCAGCCCGGAGACCCGCGAGTCCACGGTCACCGACCGGGACGTGCTGCGGCTGACCGGCCTGACGCTCGGCGCCGAGGGCTCGGACCGCAACGCCCTCGACGACGTCTCCTTCACCGTGCACGCGGGGGAGGTGCTCGGCGTCGCCGGCGTCGAGGGCAACGGCCAGACCGAGCTCGTCGAGACGATCATGGGCATGCGCAAGCCGACCGGCGGCACGATCGAACTGGTCGACGCCGACGGCAAGGCCCGCGACCTGACGAAGGCGGGCACGCTGGCGCGGCGCGAGGCCGGCATCGGCTACATCGCCGAGGACCGCACCCGGCACAGCCTGCTGCTCACGCAACCGTTGTGGGTCAACCGGATCCTCGGCTACCAGACCCGCGAGCCGGTCTCGAAGGGCCAGCTGCTCGACATCGCCGGCGCCCGCGCCGACACCGAGCGGATCGTCCGCGACTACGACGTCCGCACGCCGGGCATCGACGTCCCGGCCGCCGCGCTTTCGGGCGGCAACCAGCAGAAGCTGATCGTCGGGCGCGAGCTGTCGGGCAACCCGGTGCTGCTCATCGCGTCGCACCCCACGCGCGGGGTCGACGTCGGCGCGCAGGCGCTGATCTGGGAGAACATCCGCCAAGCCCGCGCGGCCGGCCTCGCCGTGCTGCTCATCTCCGCCGACCTCGACGAGCTGATCGGCCTGTCCGACACGATCCGGGTCATGCTGCGCGGGCGCCTCGTCACCGAGGCCGACCCCGCCACGGTGACCCCGCAGGAACTGGGCTCCGCGATGACCGGCGCGGGGGAGGGTGACGAAGAATGACGTCCTGGCGCACGAAACTGCTGCCGCCGCTGCTGGCGATCGTCTTCGCCGTGCTGCTGTCGGCGATCGCGCTGATCATCTCCGGCGCCGACCCGCTGCAGGCGTACGGCACGATGATCGGCCAGATGTTCAAGGGCTCGACCTCGGTCGACACCGTGAACCTGGCGACGGTCTACTACCTGTCCGGGCTCGCGGTGGCCATCGGCTTCCAGATGAACCTCTTCAACATCGGGGTCGAGGGCCAGTACCGGTTCGCCGCCGTCGTCGCGGCCATCGCCGGTGGCGCGATGCAGCTGCCGCCGGTCATCCACGTCCTCGCGATCCTGCTGGTCGCGGTGGTCGCGGGCATGGCCTACGCGGCGATCCCGGCGATCCTCAAGGTGACCCGCGGGGTCAGCGAGGTCATCTCGACGATCATGCTCAACGCGATCGTCGCCGGGATCATCGCGTTCCTGATCAACGCCGACCAGTTCGGCGTGCAGACCGGCAACAACATCGGCACCCGGGTGATCGAGCCGTCGGGCCGGATCCCCGGCATCCCGCTCGGCTCGGGCACGCTCTTCGGGTTCGTGTTCATCGCCGCGATCGTCGGCGGGGCCTACTGGTTCATGCTCAACCGCACGCGGTTCGGCTTCGAGCTCAAGGCGTCCGGCGAGTCCACCACCGCGGCCGCCGCGGGTGGCGTCAACGCCAAGAAGATGACGCTGATCGCGATGCTGCTCTCCGGTGGCGTGGCCGGCCTGGTCGCCATGCCGGAGCTGCTCGGCCGCGACTACAGCTACGGCATCACCGCGACCCAGATGTACGGCTTCACCGGCATCGCGGTCGCGCTGCTCGGCCGCAACCACCCCGGCGGCATCGCGCTCGGCGCGCTGCTGTGGGCGTTCCTCGACACTTCCGCGGTGTCGCTGGAGCAGATCAACGTGTCCAAGGAGATCGCGACGATCATGCAGGGCATCATCGTGCTGTCGGTCGTCGTGGCGTACGAGATCGTGCGACGCGCCGACCTCGCGGCCGAACAACGGAGGGTGGGCCGCGCGCTCGCCGGCCGCAAGGGTTCCTCGGTCGCCGAAGGGGGTGCGGTGTGATCACCGACGTCGCTCCCGAATCCGGCTCGACCATGCCGGTGCAGCGCAGCAAGAAGGGCCGGATCCCCGGCTGGCTGCGCGGCGTGATCTGGGCCGTGGTCGCCATCGCCGTCATCTCGACGGCGTCCTACTCCACCGGCGTCGCCGCACTGACGTCGTCGAACACCGCGCAGACGGCGTTGCGCCTGGCGCTGCCGATCCTGCTGTGCGCGCTGGGCGGTCTCTGGGCCGAACGCGCGGGCGTGGTCAACATCGGCCTCGAGGGCATGATGATCCTCGGGACCTGGGGCGCCGCCTGGGGTTCGTACAACGGCGGCGTGTGGGCCGGGCTGATCTCCGCGATCGTGTTCGGCGCCCTCGGCGGCCTGCTGCACGCGGTGGCGACGGTGACGTTCAACGTCAACCACATCGTCTCCGGTGTCGCGATCAACCTGCTCGGCCTGGGCATCACCAAGTACCTGGCGAACCTGATCTTCGCGCCGATCTCCGGCAACCCACGGCAGTCGCCGGTGGTGCCGAAGTTCGACACCTACTCGGCGACGTTCCTCTCGGACTGGCTGGGCGACCTGGAGAAGCAGCAGCGCGTCGGCATCTCCGACGTCGCCGGCATCCTGCGCGGCCTGGTCACCGAGGTGGCGCCGCTGACGATGCTCGCGATCATCCTGGTGCCGGTGAGCTTCTGGATCCTCTGGAAGACCCGGTTCGGCCTGCGGCTGCGCTCCTGCGGGGAAAACCCGGTGGCGGCCGAGTCGCTCGGCGTGAACGTCTACCTGCACAAGTACGTCGCCGTGATCATCTCGGGCGCGTTCGCCGGCATGGGTGGCGCGTCGCTGGTGCTGCTGCGCGGCGGCGCGGACTACCTGGAGAACCAGACGAACGGCCGCGGGTACATCGGTCTCGCGGCGATGATCTTCGGCAACTGGCGCCCGGGCGGCCTGCTCGGCGGCGCGGCGCTGTTCGGCTACGCGGACGGCCTCCAGCTCGCCGGCGGCGGCGAAGCGGTGCTCGCGCTGCTGTACGGCGCGGTGATCCTGGTCGCCGTGATCGTCGTCGTGCAGTTGTTCCGCCGCCAGTGGATCGCCGCCGGGCTCGGCGTCGTCGGCGCGGGCGTGCTGTACGCGATCTACTGGTCGAACGACACGCTGCCGTCCGACCTGATCCCGTACACCGCGCACTTCGTGACGCTGATCGTGCTGGCGGTGGCTTCGCAGCGGCTGCGGCCGCCGAAGGCCGACGGGCAGCCGTACCGGCGAGGTGAGGACTGAGTGTCTACTGTGGATTGGGACGCTCTGCGTTCCCAGGCGATCGAAGCGGCTTCCCATGCGTACGCGCCTTATTCGGGGCTGCACGTGGGGGTGGCCGGGGTCGTCGACGACGGCCGGGTCGTGACCGGGTGCAACGTCGAGAACGCTTCCTACGGGCTCGGGCTGTGCGCCGAGTGCACGATGGCCGGGCAGCTGCGGCTGTCCGGCGGCGGGCGCCTGGTCGCCGTCGCTTGCCGTTCGGGTGCCGGTGACCTGCTGATGCCGTGCGGGCGCTGCCGGCAGATCCTGTTCGAGCTGGGCGGTTCCACCTGCCTGGTGGACACGCCGAGCGGGATCCTGCCGATGTCCGACGTCCTGCCGGACGCCTTCGGCCCGGACGACCTGCCGTGAGCGCGTTCGCGGCGGTCGACGTCATCCGGACGAAGCGGGACGGCGGGACGCTTTCGGACGAGCAGATCGACTGGGTCGTCGACGCCTACACCCGGGGTGACGTCGCCGAAGAGCAGATGTCCGCGCTGGCCATGGCGATCTTCCTGCGCGGGATGACCTCGGCCGAGATCTCCCGCTGGACGCACGCGATGATCGCGTCGGGGGAGCGGCTGTCGCTCGAGGTGTCCCGCCCGACGGTGGACAAGCACTCGACGGGCGGCGTCGGCGACAAGATCACGCTGCCGCTGGCGCCCCTGGTGGCGGCGTGCGGCGCGGCGGTGCCGCAGCTGTCCGGCCGCGGGCTCGGGCACACGGGCGGGACGCTCGACAAGCTGGAGTCGATCCCGGGCTGGCGCGCCGCACTGTCCACTTCGGAAATCCAGGCGCAGCTGGAAGACGTCGGCGCGGTGGTCTGCGCGGCGACGTCCGGGCTGGCCCCGGCGGACAAGAAGCTGTACGCGCTGCGGGACGTGACGTCCACAGTGGAATCGATCCCGCTGATCGCCAGTTCGATCATGAGCAAGAAGATCGCGGAAGGCGCGTCCGGCCTGGTCCTGGACGTGAAGTTCGGGTCCGGTGCGTTCATGAAGACGCTCGACCAGGCGCGTTCGCTGGCCTCGGCGCTGACGTCGATCGGCGCCGACCACGGTGTCCCGACGACGGCGTTGCTGACCGACATGAACGTCCCGCTGGGGCGGGCGGTCGGGAACGCGGTGGAGGTCGCGGAGTCGGTCGACGTGCTGCAGGGCGGCGGGCCGCCGGACGTGGTCGCGCTGACGGTGGCGCTGGCCCGGGAGATGCTGGCGCTGGCCGGTGTTTCCGCCGACCCCGCGGCCGTGCTGGCTTCCGGGGAGGCGTACGAGGTCTGGTGCCGGATGATCGCGGCCCAGGGCGGCGACCCTTCGGCGCCGCTGCCCACGCCCGCGCACGTGCACACGGTCGTGGCGCCTTCCTCGGGCGTCCTGGCTTCGCTCGACGCGTACGCGGTGGGTGTCGCGGCATGGCGGCTGGGCGCCGGGCGGGCCCGCAAGGAGGACCCGGTCCAGGCGGCGGCGGGCGTGCTGTGCCTGGCCAAGCCGGGCGACGACGTCTCCGAGGGGCAGCCGCTGCTGGAACTGCACACGGACACCCCGGACGCGGTCCCGGCGGCACTGGCGGCGCTCGAAGGCGGGTTCTCGATCGCCGCGTCGGCAGCGGAGCCGGGACCGATCGTCGTGGAGACGATCCGGGGTTAGGACACCTGGATGGTGGCGGCGACCGGCTTGGCGCCGCCACCATCCAGGTGCCGGTGCGGTAGTAGCGGACGTAGCCGCTCGTCGCCAGGGTGACCTGACCGGCGGTGGGCAGGGTGACCTGCCCGGTGCCGCCGGTCAGGCGTGACCTGCGTGAGGTCGGCGTGCACGGTGACGGTCTGCCCGGCGGTGGCGGTCCCGGCTTCGGCGGCGGCCGCAGCGATCATCGCGAGTCTCCTGAGCGGTGCCTTCATGGTGAGTCCCCTCGTTCGTCGGTCCGGACACCGAGGGGCGCGAAGATCACCGGCCGCCGACGTCTCCCGAAATGCCGGAGCGCGCGGCGGCGGATGTGACGATGATCGCGAAGATGATCACCCGGTCGAGTGAAGCCGACCGTCGATGGCAGCGGCCGAAACCTGTCGGTGGTGCCCCGTAAGCTGGAAACCGGGGGCCGGAGGCCGCCACCCCCGTCGGACACGAAGAGGCCCCCGCCGGATCCCGGCGGGGGCCTGCTTCACGCGTGGGCTTACTCCGAGGCTTCTTCCGCGCCTTCGCCCGTCTTGGCCTTGGCGTCGGCCGGCTTGGGGGCGCGGCCGTTGCGGGAGCTGCGGCGCGGCTGGCGCGGGGCCGGCGGGGGCGGGGCGATCTGCTGCACCGCCGGGCCGCCGCCGAGCATCAGCTCCGCGAACGTCGCCATCGCCTCGTCGAGCTGGCCGCCGATGCGGCGGACGCTCTCGTCGTTGCTCTTGCGGACCAGCGTGTCGACCGAGTCGGTGTCCGGCTGCTTCGACAGCGTGCCCTCGACCTTCGACAGCCCGGCCTTGAGCGCGCCGTCGAGGTCGCCGATGCCGGAGAGGAAGCCGTCCTCGACCTTGTCGAGGCGGGAGGCCAGGTCGTCGAGGCGGGTGGTGACCGTTTCGAGCCGGTTGCCCAGGTTCTCCAGCCGGTCGGACGCGTCGATCATCTCGCCGGTCTCGGTCAGCGCGACCTTGAGCGCCTCGGTGTTGGCGTCGATCCGCTCGTGCGTCGTGCGGCCCAGCTCGCCGACGCGCTCCTGGGTGACGCGGCTCAGCTCGTCGACCTTGCCGCGCAGCTCGTGGTCCACCGTGTCGACGCGCTCGCGCAGCGACGACTCGGCCTGCTCGATCCGCTCGCGGACCGGGCCGTGCACCGACTGCGGCAGCGACTCGAGCTTCGCGTCCTGCTTGTCGAGGTGGCCGCCCAGCTCGTCGAGCCGGCGGTGGATGTTCTGGAGCTTGTCCTCGAGGCCGTCCATCCGGCCCGCGACACCCTCGAAGCGCGCGGCGACGCCGTCGAGGCGGCCGTCGAGCTGCGCGAAGGGCTTGGCGAGCTTGTCGACGATGCTCTCGACGGCCCTGGTCAGCGCGGCGATCGCGTTGTCCTGGGCCTCGAGGCGCGACATCGTCTCGTCGAGGCGCTCGGCCAGGACGCTGACCTCGGTGCGGTCGGGCATCTCGGACAGCCGCTTGCGGACCGCGCCCAGCGAGTCCACCGGCGCGAGGCGGGCGTAGATGTCGTCGAGCGCGTCGAAGATCTGCTGCTGCTCGCTCTCACGCACTTCGGCCGCGCGCACCAGCATGTTGCGCATCCGGTCGAAGGACGGGGCGGCAATGTGGTTGTCAGTGGTCACTGCTGTGTGTCCTTCGTCGGCGGGGAAATGGAGGGACGTGCCACGAAGCTTATCGATTGCGAAATTGCTGTGCGTATGGCCCCCGTGAAGTGGCTATTGCGGAGGCCGCCCCCGGATGGCCGATTCGTCGCATGATCGTCAACGCTGAGGGTGAACCCGAACCTGAGAGTTACGGCCATGTAGGGGAATGACAACGAGGTTACCGTTGGGGGATGCCTGACGAAAGCCCTGTTCTGCCCACCGAGACACTCCGCCGCGCACCCAAGGTGCTGCTGCACGACCACCTCGACGGCGGCCTGCGCCCGGCCACCGTCGCCGAGCTCGCCGACGCGACCGGTTATGCCGGTCTGCCCACCACGGACCCCGCCGAGCTGGGCAGCTGGTTCCGCCGTGCGGCCGACTCCGGCTCACTCGTGTCCTACCTCGAGACCTTTGCGCACACCTGCGGGGTGATGCAAACGGAGGAATCGCTGGTCAGGGTCGCCGCGGAGGCGGTCGAGGACCTGGCCGCGGACGGCGTCGTCTACGCCGAGGTGCGCTACGCACCGGAGTTGTTCGTCGAACGCGGTCTGTCACTCGATGCGGTGGTCGAGGCCGTTCAAGCGGGGTTCACGGAGGGCACACGGCGGGTGGCCGCGAACGGCGGCAGCATCCGCGTCGGGACGTTGCTCTGCGCGATGCGCCAGCACGCCCGGGCGCTCGAGATCGCGAACCTGGCCGTCCGCTACCGCGACGCCGGCGTCGCCGGGTTCGACATCGCCGGTCCCGAGGACGGATTCCCGCCCACCCGCAATCTCGACGCATTCGAATACCTGCGTCAGAACAATGCGCATTTCACCATTCACGCGGGCGAAGCCTTCGGTTTGCCGTCCATTTGGGAAGCGATTCAGCACTGCGGCGCCGAGCGGCTCGGGCACGGCGTGCGCATCGCCGAGGACATCAAGACCGACGCCGACGGCACGGTCCACCTTGGACGGTTGGCCGCGTACGTCCGCGACCGCCGCATCCCCCTGGAGATCTGCCCGACGTCGAACGTCCAAACAGGCACGGTCCGCTCGATCGCCGAGCACCCCATCGGGCTGCTCGCCAAGCTGCGCTTCCGGGTGACCGTGAACACGGACAACCGGCTGATGAGCGGATGCACGATGACCAGCGAATTCGCCGCGCTGCACGAGGTGTTCGGCTATGATCTCGACGACTTCCGCTGGTTCACCATCAACGCGATGAAATCCGCGTTCATCGATTTCGACGCCCGGCTCGCGCTGATCGACGACGTCATCAAGCCCGGGTACGCCGCGCTCGCCTGACCTCCCCCGCTTCGGACCGCAACGTGGTTGCGGTCCTTAGCTGTGCCAACTATCGTTCACTATGTAGGAACAACTTCTCATTATTTGAGACGGTGGCGAAGATGGCGCAGGTCGAGAGCGGTCAGCTGTACGCGAATTCACGGCGTTGGCTCATCCTCGCGCTCGGCCTCGCCGCGCAGACCGCGAGCTGTTCGTTCCTCTACGGCCTCCCGTTCCTGGTCCCGGCGATGCGGGCCGCCGAAGGGCTGACGCTGGCCGAGGCCGGGACGGTCGTCGCGGCGCCGAGCATCGGGTTGCTGTTCACCCTGATCGTGTGGGGCGCGGCTGCGGACCGTTACGGAGAGCGCCTCATCATGGCCCTTGGCCTGGGCATCTCGGGGTTACTCCTCGTGTACGCCGGGGTAGGAAGTCACCCGGTCGGGCTCCTCTTTGGGGTGTTCTTGGCGGCCGGCGCCTGTACGGCTTCGGTGAACGCGGCGAGCGGTCGCGTCGTGATGGGCTGGTTCGCCAAGTCCGAGCGGGGCGTGGCGATGGGGATCCGCCAGACGGCCCAGCCGCTCGGCGTGGGCGTGGCGGCGCTGGGCCTGCCGCCGCTGGCCGCGCACTACGGCTTCCGGGCGGCGATCCTGCTGCCGGCCGGGCTGGCGATCCTGGTGGCGCTGCTGGTGGCCTGGCTGGTGACGGACCCACCGCGGCCGCCCCGCCCGGCTTCCGGGGAGCGGCCGCCGTCGCCGTACCGGCACGCGGCGCTGTGGCGGGTGCACGGGGCGAGCGCGTTGCTGGTGGTGCCGCAGTTCGCGGTGTCGGCGTTCGCGCCGGTGTACCTGGTGGCGGTCCAGCACTGGAGCGCGCTCTCGGCGGGCTGGTACCTGGCGGCGGTCCAGGTCCTGGGAGCGTTGGGCCGGCTGGGGTCGGGCTGGTGGTCGGACCGGGTCGGGAGCCGTCTCCGCCCGATGCGGGTTTTGGCGGTGCTGAGCTGCTTGGTGATGCTGCTGGTGGCTCTCGGGGACGCTTCTTGGCCGTGGCTGGTGCTGCTGGCCCTGGCGCTGGCGGGGATCATCACGGTGGCGGACAACGGCCTCGGCTTCACGGCCTCGGCCGAGCTGGCGGGTCTGGCGTGGTCGGGCCGCGCGATGGGAACGCAGAACACGGGCCAGAACATCGCGGCCTCCCTCACCCCACCCCTCCTGGGCCTGGTGATCGGCGACAGCCGCTACGCCCTGGCCTTCTGCGTGGCGGCGATCTTCCCGGCCCTGGCGGTCCTGGTGGTCCCGGTCCGCGCCGAACACCCCGAGCCATGACGCCGTGTCGTCCACCCAGGCACGCGTGTCGTCCGCCGGGGTACGCGTGTCGTCCGTTCAATCACGCGAGTCGACCCTCTGATCACGCGTGTCGACCTCCGGATCACGCGAGTCGACCTCCGGATCACGAGCCGGGACCGCGAGCCGACGGTCCGGGTACGCCAACCGACCGCCTGGGCACGGTCGGTCCGCGTACCGGGACGGACGACTCGCGTACCCAGACGGACGACACGCGTGCCTGGATGGACGACACGCGTGTCTGAAGGGTCGACACGCGTGATTGGAGGGTCGACACGGCGAAGGCCGCCTCTCGGAATCCGGGAGGCGGCCTTCGTGGAACCGGGGATCAGGCGACCGTCAGGCGGTTCTCGAAAGTTTCGACCAGCTTGCGCCACGCGCTCTGCTCGGCGTCGAACGGCGCCGACGGCTCGAGGCGTGTCGGGTCGGGACGGAGCACGAAGGAGACCAGCCAGCCCAGGCTTTCGTTGCCCGCCAGGGCCGTCTCGGCCGAGTCGTCGCCCGCCCACTCGGCCGCGTCCGTGATCAGCTCGACCGCCAGCTCCAGCTGGGTCGGGTCGATCGCCTCGGGGCCTTCGGCGATGTCCGCGTCCAGGCCCGTCAGGACGTACGTGTTCTCGGTGTCGACCTCGATCTCGAGCTCGCCCGCCGTGGCCTTCGCCAGGACTTCGTCCCACGTGGACACGTCCGCGAGGTCCGTGTCGGCCAGGTCCTTGCCGTCCGCCAGGGCCCGGGCCAGCGCGCCCGGCGACGTGAACACGTCGATCTCGCCCTCGCTGCCCAGGAACACCGGGGCGTCGTCGAGGTAGCAGCGCAGCGTGTAGTACTCCGCGCCGGACGTGATGATCTTGATCGGGTCGATGCCGACCTCGGCCCAGAAGCCGACCGGGCCCTCTTCCTCTTCTTCTTCCGAATCGGAGTCGGAGTCGTCCGAGATCGCCTCGAGGTCCTCTTCGCCCTCGGCGCCGGCTTCGGCCTCCGCGGACTCCTCGTGGAACGCCGCCAGCTCCTCGGCCGTCTGCTCCAGGACCTTCTCGTCGACCTCCGGCTGGGTCACCAGCCCGTCGATCGCGTCGAGCACGGTGTCCCACTTCTGCGACACCGTCTCGGACAGGTCGTTCCACACCTGGACGCCGACGCTCCCGGTGAACGGCAGCGTGCCCTGGTCGAGCAGCGAGAAGCCCTCGGTCGAGTCGAGGATCTCGTGGACCTCTTCGAGGTCGCAGACGTCGGCGAGCGACCGCACGATGCCGACGATCT
Organism: Amycolatopsis sp. NPDC003731; assembly: GCF_053586895.1. NCBI lineage: Bacteria > Bacillati > Actinomycetota > Actinomycetes > Pseudonocardiales > Pseudonocardiaceae > Amycolatopsis > Amycolatopsis sp. NPDC003731. The sequence continues at coordinate 18,699 of NZ_JBSFNC010000116.1, forward strand.
CCGCCAGCTCCGCGATGTGCCAGACGTCCGGCTCCTCGGCGACCAGCTCCGGGACGCCGACGAGGTCGTACGTGTGGTCCTCGTCCGGGATCAGCTCCGGCACGTTCAGCGACGGCACCGCGTCCCACGCCGGGTGGTCCAGCAGGTCGTGCCGCTCGGACGTGCGGACGAACGCGGCCAGGTGCGCTGCGTCGGCGAAGGCGTACAGGTCGTCCTCGTCGCCGAGGAACGCTTCCCACTCCTCGCCGTCTTCCCGCCAGCGCGGCGCCCACAGGGTGACGACGTCGCCCTGCGGCAGGCCGAGTTCGATCGGGATGATGTCCTGTGCCATTCCTAAGCCCTCCGGAGTACCGCCCGTGTGCGCGCGTGATGAGAAGTATCACCCAGTCGACGCGCGGTACCGCGAAGCCTACGGGTTTACCGGTCGCGATGCGATCGCCCCTGCCGACTTTGCGACGAGCGGATGGCACGATGGACGCCTGATGACTCTCACCGACCTCCTGCCTGCGGATCCCGACCCCGACGCCCTGTTCGAAGCCTTCACGACCTGGACGGCCGAACGGGGTATCGAGCTGTACCCGGCGCAGGAGGAGGCGGTGATGGAGGTCGTCTCCGGATCGAACGTCATCCTCTCGACGCCGACCGGCTCCGGGAAGAGCCTCGTCGCCGTCGGCGCGCACTTCACCGCGCTCGCCCAGGGCCGCCGCAGCTACTACACCGCGCCCATCAAGGCCCTCGTCTCGGAGAAGTTCTTCCAGCTCATCGACATCTTCGGCGCCGACAACGTCGGCATGATGACCGGCGACTCCAGCGTCAACCCGGACGCCCCGATCATCTGCTGCACGGCCGAAATCCTGGCGAACATCGCGTTGCGGTTCGGGGCCGACGCGCCGGTCGGGCAGGTCGTGGCCGACGAGTTCCACTTCTACTCCGAGCCCGACCGCGGCTGGGCCTGGCAGGTGCCGCTGCTGGAGCTCCCGAACGCCCAGTTCGTCCTGATGTCGGCGACCCTGGGCGACGTCTCCTTCTTCGAAAAGGACCTCACCCGCCGCACCGGCCGCCCGACGGCGGTGGTCACGTCGGCGCAGCGCCCGGTCCCGCTCACCTTCCGGTACGCGCTGACGCCGCTGCACGAGACCATGTCCGAGCTGCTCAACGGCGGTCAGGCGCCCGTCTACGTCGTGCACTTCTCGCAGGCCGCGGCCATCGAGCGGGCGCAGACGCTGATGAGCATCAACGTGACGTCGAAGGCCGAGAAGGAGGCCATCGCCGAGCTGATCGGCGACTTCCGGTTCGCCGCCGGCTTCGGCAAGACGCTCTCGCGGCTGGTCCGCCACGGCATCGGCGTCCACCACGCCGGCATGCTGCCCAAGTACCGCCGGCTGGTCGAGACCCTGGCCCAGTCCGGGCTGCTCAAGGTGATCTGCGGGACCGACACGCTCGGCGTCGGCATCAACGTGCCGATCCGGACGGTCGTCTTCTCCGCGCTCACCAAGTACGACGGCGTCCGCCAGCGCCACCTCAAGGCGCGCGAGTTCCACCAGATCGCCGGCCGGGCCGGGCGCGCGGGCTACGACACCGACGGTTACGTCGTCGTGCAGGCGCCCGACCACGTCGTCGAGAACGCCAAGGCGCTCGAGAAGGCCGGCGACGACCCGAAGAAGAAAAAGAAGATCGTCCGGAAGAAGGCGCCGGAAGGGTTCGTCAACTGGACCGAGAGCACGTTCGACCGGCTCATCGCCGCCGACCCCGAGCCGCTGACGTCCAGCTTCAAGGTCACGCACTCGATGCTGCTGAACGTGATCTCCCGGCCGGGCAACGCCTTCGACTCTATGCGGCACCTCCTCGAGGACAACCACGAGGACCGCGCGTCGCAGCGCAAGCTCATCCTGCGCGCCATCGCGATCTACCGCGCGCTGCTCGCCGCGGGCGTCGTCGAGCGACTGTCCGAACCGGACGATCAGGGCCGGATCATCCGGCTCACCGTCGACCTGCAGTTCGACTTCGCGCTCAACCAGCCGCTTTCACCGTTCGCGCTGGCCGCGATCGAGCTGTTCGACCTCGAGTCGCCGAGCTACGCGCTCGACGTCGTGTCCGTTGTGGAATCCACTGTGGACAATCCGCGGCCGGTGCTGTCGCAGCAGCAGTTCAAGGCGCGCGGCGAGGCCGTGAACGCCATGAAGGCCGAGGGCATCGAGTACGACGAGCGGATGGAGCTGCTCGAGAACGTCACGTACCCGAAGCCCCTCGAAGAGCTGCTGCAGGGCGCGTTCCACAGCTACCGGCAGGGCCACCCGTGGGTCGACGACTACGAGCTGTCGCCGAAGTCGGTCGTGCGGGACATGTACGAGCGCGCGATGAACTTCGTCGAGTACATCGGCTTCTACCAGCTCGCCCGGTCCGAGGGCCTGGTGCTGCGCTACCTCGCCGACGTCTACGACGCGCTGCGCCACACGGTCCCGGACGAGGCCAAGACCGAGTCGCTGCAGGACCTCATCGAGTGGCTCGGCGAGCTCGTCCGCCAGGTCGACTCGAGCCTCCTGGACGAGTGGGAAGCGCTGCGGCACCCGGAAGAGGAAGGTCCTGTCTCGACGCGCCCGCCTTCCGAGCCGCCGGCCGTCACCCGCAACGAGCGCGCCTTCCGCGTCCTGGTCCGCAACGAGCTGTTCCGCCGGGTCGAGCTGTTCGCGCGCCGGGCGTGGTTCCCGCTCGGCGAGCTGGACGCGGCTTCGGGCTGGGATGCCGACGCGTGGCAGGAAGCGATCGAGGACTACTTCGAGGAGTACGACACGCTCGGCACCGGCCCGGACGCCCGCGGCCCGCAGCTGCTGATGATCGAGCAGCAGCCGGACGTCTGGAAGGTGCGCCAGATCTTCGACGACCCGGCGGGCGACCACGACTGGGGCATCAGCGCCGAGGTCGACCTGGCCGCGTCGGACGAGGCCGGGATGGCGGTGGTCCGGGTGACCGAGGTCGGCGCGCACTGACCGCCCCGGTGGTCACGCCACCGGCGTCAGGATCGCCTGGGCGTCCTCGCCGGCGAACCACAGCCCGATGACGAAGGCCGCGGTCGCTTCGAGCAGGGCCGCGCGGTCGAGGCCGCCCGCGGGGACCGGGTGCGCGCCGATGTCCCGGACCAGCGTGCTCACCGCGTCGAGCGCCGCCGGGTCGTCGCCGCACAACGGGACCGACAGCGGACGGCCGCCGAACACCGGCGGGGTCATCCGCCAGACGTCGACGTGGGCCAGGTTGAACGCCTTCACCACGTGGGCTTCGGTGGTGATCCGCGACGCCACCGGCGTGCCGGCCAGGCTCGGGTCGTTGGTGCAGTCGACCAGGACCTTCCCGGCGAGCGGGCCCGCCTCGGCGAGCACTTCGCCGATCGCGCCGGCGGGGACGGCCAGCAGCAGCACGTCGGCGAAGGCGGCCGTCTCGCGCCAGGTTCCGGTCGCGGCGCCGAGCCGCCCGGCCAGGGCACCGGGGTCCGAACGGCCGCTTACCATGAGCTCGTGGCCGGCCTGCGCCCACTGCGTGCCGAGCGCGTCCGCCATCCCGCCCGTGCCGAAGATCCCGATCCGCATGCGTCCTCCTTGTGCTTGGCTGGTACCAGCACGACGGTAGGAGCCCGGGAAGGAACCGAACGGTAACCATGGACTTCCTCGCGGACTGCCGCACCCGGCTCGCCTTCGACCTCGTCGCCAACACATGGAACCCGGTGGTGCTGTGGGCGTTGCGCGACGGCCCGCGGCGGCACGTCGACCTGCGGCGCACCATCGGCGGCATCAGCGCGAAGGTGCTCACGGAAACCGTGCGGCGCCTCGAGTTCGACGGGCTCGTCGAGCGGCGCGAAGGCGCGTACGCCCTCACGCCGTTGGGCGTGACGCTGCTGGAGCCGATCGAGGGCTTCGGGCGCTGGGCCGCTGAGCACGGCGACGACGTCCTCGCCGCTCGAAGCCGAGCAGAACGATCAGCATGACCAGCTCCGCCAGGGGCGACGGGAAGCCGAGGGCGAGGCCGGCGGCGACGTCGGCGACCGGCGCGGCGATGCCCGCGACGAACACCCAGGTCGGCGCGGTCGGCGGCTTCGCGGCGGGCGACCACGAAGTCTTCTTCCACGGCTTCGCGACCGACAGCCAGGCTTGGAACGCGAGTGCGCTCGCCATCAGCGACGCCCCGGCGACCTGTTGCCAGGCGACGGCGCCGGTGTCCGCGGAGTCACGCAGCGCGCGGGAGAGCAGGAAGATCCCAGCGTAGAGCTGGATCAGCGTCAGGGCGAACTTGGTGAGCACCCACCAGTGCCGGAAGTAGCCCCACGCGGTCGCGCCGGCGAGCAGGAGGCCGGTGAACGCCGACACGTTGGCCATGGGCGCGAGCAGGACGGAGTCGAGCCGGTCGGCCATCGCGGGCGCACCCGACGACATGAGCACGACGAGGGCGAGGGCCTGGCTCATCCAGGCCACCGACGACACGACGTGCAGCCAGACGACGGCCTGGCGCCAGCGGGGAGAAGTCTTCATGGGTTCCAGGCTCACCGAGCGGCGGGAACGGCACATCGGGCGCGACCCGGGCTTCGTCCCGGAGCCGGGACACGCGGGTTTGCTTCCGGCGCAGTACGAATCCGGTGGGGACGTACTCCTGGGGGAGTATCAGCGCGGCGGGTTCTTCGCCGCCAAAGCCAGCAACGGCACCGCCGCGGCGGCGTCGGTGATCAGCGTCGAGACCATGCCGGACCGCAGGACCGCGTCCACCGCCGCGGCTTTCGGCCGGCTGTACCCCAGCGCGATCACCTCCGGGACCGCCATCAGTTCCTCGTGGCTGATCGCCAGCACGTGGTGGGCCAAGCCGGTGGAGAGCGCGTTTCCCGACGCGTCGAACAGCCGGGCCGCGACCTCCGCCGTCGCGCCGCGGGCCGCGATCGCCGCCCGCTCGGCCTCGTCCAGCGCGTCGTACACCGTCGACTCGCCCGGCTGCCAGGCGCCGATGCTGACCACCGCCTTCGTCAGGTTCCGGAACTGGCCGAACGTCTCCGCGATCCCCGGCTGGCGCCGCAACGTCTCCGTCGTGCGCCGGTCCGGCAGCACCAGCGGCCCGAAGATCGGGTACGCGTCGCCGCCGGACACCGACGTCACGCGGCTGACCGTCTCCACCGAACGGCCGCGCATGTCCATCCCGGCCTGCACCCCGCACAGCTGGACGATCGGGCACCGGGGCAGCGACCGGACCGCCTCCGCCATCGCGTTCACCGACCGCGCCCAGGACAGCCCGATGACGTCCGACGGGACCGCGATGTCCTCCAGCAGCCGCGCCGCCAGCGCGCCGATTTTCGCCCGGACGACCTCCTTCGGCTCGCGCTCGGTTGAGCGTTCGAGCACCAGCGCCCGCTCCAGGCCGTACGCCGAGCGCACCTCGTCCGACAGCGCCAGGTCCACCGGCACCGGCAGCGCGAACTCCACCCTGACCAGGCCGGACTCCATGGCCGTGTCGAGCATCCGCGCCACCTTGAACCGGCTGACGCCGAACTCGCCCGCGATCTCCAGCTTGGAGCGTCCCTGCACGTAGAAGCGCCGGGCGACGGTGGCCAGCAGCATCGCTTCGGTGAGCGACGCGCTCTTCCGAGAAGCGCTCATCTGAGCATAATAGCGCGAAATCCAGCCGAAAGGTTGACGTAATACCGACGTCAGACCTGTAATGCCTTCACATGTTCTCGACGCGATAGGTCAATGTTGCTCATATGAGCGGCGAGGAAGGGGTAAGGCATGCGTGCCGCCATCGTCGACCGGCCCGGTGAGATCAGGGTCGGCGAGGTGCCCGATCCGAAACCCGGGGAACGTCAGGTCGTCGTCAAGGTCGGAGCGTGCGGCATCTGCGGCACCGACCTGCACATCGCGGACGGGCACTTCCCGCCCACCCCGTACCCCATCGTCCCCGGGCACGAGTTCGCCGGGGAGATCGTCGAGCTCGGCGCGGACGTGCCGGGCGAGTGGAAGGTCGGCGACCGGGTGGCCGTCGACCCGTCGCTGTTCTGCGGCTACTGCGGCCCGTGCCGTGCCGGCCACGGCAACCTCTGCGCGAACTGGGGCGCCACCGGCGACACGGTCAACGGCGCTTTCGCCGAGTACGTCGCCGTCCCGTCGTCCACCTGCTACCGCATGCCGGACGCGATGACCTGGGAACAGGGCGCGCTGGTCGAGCCCGTTTCCTGTGCCGTGCACGGCGTCCGCCGCGTCGGTGTCGAGGCCGGCGAACGGTTCCTCGTCGTCGGCGCCGGCACCATGGGCCTGATCATGCAGCAGCTGCTGCAGCGCTCGGGCGCGCAGGTCACGGTGGTCGACCGCAACGAAGCCCGGCTGCCGCGCGCGAAGAGCCTCGGCGCCGTCGCCACCGCTGCCGATACAAAAGACCTCAACGGCGAGAAGTTCGACGTCGCCGTCGACTGCACCGGCGCCGCGCCCGCCATCGAAGCCGCGTTCGACGCGATCCGGCGCGGGGGACGGCTGCTCGTCTTCGGCGTCGCTCCGGCCGAAGCCCGCGTCGCGCTTTCGCCGTTCCGCATCTACAACGACGAGATCACCGTCGTCGGCTCGATGGCCGTGCTGCACAGCTTCGGCGCCGCCCTCGACCTCGTCGCGTCCGGCGCGATCGACACCGACGCGCTGCTCACCGACACCCTGCCGCTGGAGCAGTACCCCGAGGCGCTGGCCAAGATGCGCAGCGGCGCGGGCCTCAAGGTGCAAGTCCTCCCCGGAGGTGGCCGTGCGTAAGCTCCTCACCCTCTTCGCGGCGACGTCGTTGCTGGTCACGGGCTGTGCGGGCGCCGGCTCGCTCGGCACCGGCAGCAGCACGCTCGTCATCGCCATCGTGTCCAACCCGCAGATGAAGGACGCCATCGCGCTCGCGCCGGAGTTCGAGAAGGCCACCGGTATCGGGCTGAAGTTCGTGTCCCTGCCGGAAAACCAGGCCCGCGCGAAGATCACCGCGTCGACCGCCACCGAGGGCGGCGAGTTCGACGTCGTCATGATCAGCAACTACGAGGCCCCGCAGTGGGCGGCCAACGGCTGGCTCGAAAACCTCGAGCCGCACATGGCCGCGACCCCGGGCTACGACGAAGGCGACTTCATCCCCAGCATCAAGACGTCGCTGTCGTACGAGAACCAGATGTACGCGGTGCCGTTCTACGGCGAGTCGTCGTTCCTGGCCTACCGCAAGGACCTCTTCGAGAAGGCCGGGCTCACCATGCCCGCCAAGCCGACCTGGCCGCAGATCGCGGACTTCGCCGCGAAGCTCGACGACAAGGCCAACGGCGTCGCGGGCATCTGCCTGCGCGGCAAGCCCGGCTGGGGCGAGAGCCTCGCGCCGTTCACGACCGTGGCGAACACCTTCGGCGCCCAGTGGTTCGACAAGGACTGGAACGCCAAGCTGACCTCGCCGGAGTTCACGCAGGCCGCGAACTTCTACGTCAACCTGATCCGCGAGCACGGCGAGGTCGGGGCCTCCAGCGCCGGGTTCTCCGAGTGCGGCACGCGCTACACGCAGGGCAACGCGGCGATGTGGTACGACGCCACGGTCATGGCGGGCACCAACGAGGACCCGTCCAGCAGCAAGATCGTCGGCAAGTCCGGCTACGCGCCGGCGCCCGTCGTCAAGACGCAGGCCAGCGGCTGGCTCTACACCTGGGCGCTCGGCATCCCGAAGGTCGCCAAGGACAAGGACGCGGCCTGGAAGTTCATGGCCTGGATGACCGACAAGGCGTACGTGCAGAAGGTCGGCCAGACCTACGGCTGGAACCGCGTCCCGCCGGGCGTCCGCCAGTCGACGTACGCGATCCCCGAGTACGCCGACGCGGCGAAGGCCTACGCGAAGCCGACGCTCGACGGCATCGCGGACGCGAACCAGCAGAAGGTCATGGCGAACCCGGTGCCCTACCCCGGCATCCAATTCGTCGGCATCCCCGAGTTCCAGGACCTGGGCACCCGGGTGAGCCAGCAGCTGTCGGCCGCGATCGCCGGCCGCGAATCCGTCGAAGACGCGCTGAAGCAGTCCCAGGACTACGCGCAAACCGTGGGTGACTCCTACAAGGCGGTGCAGTGATGTCCACGCTCTCCGTATCCACCCCCACCTCCACCTCGCAGGCGAAGGTCGAGGAGAAACGCGGCCTGAGCACCGCGGCCAAACGGCGGCTGCCGCTGCTGCCCGCGCTGGTCTTCGTCATCGCGGTGACGCAGCTGCCGTTCCTGCTCACCGTGTTCTACTCGTTCCAGTCGTGGAACCTGGTCCGGCCGGGGTCACGGCACTTCGTCGGCCTGCAGAACTACGTCGACGTCTTCAGCGACACGACGTTCCTGGTCGCGCTGCTCAACACGGTCCTGCTGACCGTGGTGTGCGTGTTCGTCGCGCTGCTGCTCGGCCTCGGCCTGGCCATCCTGCTCGACCGCAAGTTCCTCGGCCGCGGCGTCGTCCGGACGCTGCTGATCACGCCGTTCCTGATCCTGCCGGCGGCCGGCGCGCTGCTCTGGAAGACGACGATGTTCGACCCGACCTACGGGCTGCTGCACTTCGTCTTCGGCACCGACGTCGACTGGCTCTCGGAGTTCCCGCTGGCGTCGGTGATGGCCCAGATCGTGTGGCAGTGGACGCCGTTCATGATGCTGCTCATCCTGGCCGGCCTGCAGAGCCAGGCCAAGGACGTGCTTGAAGCGGCCAATGTGGACGGTGCCGGTCGCTGGCGGACGTTCGTCTCCATCACCCTGCCGCACCTGTCCCGGTTCCTGCAGCTGGCGACGCTGCTGGGCGCGATCTACATCGTGAACAGCTTCGACGCGATCTTCCTGATGACCCAGGGCGGCCCGGGCACGGCGAGCACCAACCTGCCGTACTACATCTACCAGCGCGCGTTCGAGGGCTTCGACGTCGGCCAATCCTCGGCGATGGGCGTGGTCGTGGTCATCCTGACGATGATCGTCGCGACCTTCGCGCTGCGCCTGATGTTCCGCACGTTCTCGGTGAGCGGAGGGATCAAATGACGACCGTGGCTCCCCGCAAGCGGGCGTACGGCAAGGGGTCGCTGACCGTCGCGACCTGGGTGATCGCGATCCTGTTCGTCTTCCCCCTGTTGTGGATGATCCTGACGGCGTTCAAGCAGGAGGCGGACGCCTACACCGACCCGCCGAAGCTGTTCTTCACGCCGACGTTCGAGCAGCTCGGCAACGTCCTGGGCGGCGGCTTCCTGCCGTACCTGTCCAACTCGGCGTTCGTCACGATCCTCTCGACGCTGCTGGTGCTGCTCCTCGGCGTCCCGGCGGCGTACGCGCTGTCGCTGGCGCCGGTGAAGGGCACGTCGAACGCGCTCGGCTTCTTCCTCTCGACGAAGATGCTCCCGATCGTGGCGGCGATCATCCCGCTGTACGTGATCTCGCAGAACACCGAGCTGCTCGACACGGTGTGGGCGCTGGTCATCCTGTACACGTCGATGAACCTGCCGCTGGCCATCTGGATGATGCGGTCGTTCTTCCTCGAGGTGCCGCACGAGATGATCGAGGCGGGCCGCATCGACGGCGCCAACCTGCCGACGCTGCTGCGCAAGATCATCATGCCGGTGGTCGCGCCCGGGATCGCGGCGACCGCGCTGATCTGCGTGATCTTCTCCTGGACGGAGTTCTTCTACGCGGTCAACCTGACGGCGGCGCGGGCGGGCACGGTCCCGGTGTTCCTGGTCGGGTTCATCACCAGCGAGGGCCTGTACTGGGCCCAGCTGTCGGCGGCGGCGCTGCTGGCTTCGCTGCCGGTGATGATCGTCGGCTGGATCGCGCAGAACCACCTGGTCCGCGGGCTGTCGATGGGCGCGGTCAAGTAGCAGGCAGCGGTGAGGGCCACCCCGAGGTGGCCCTCACCGTGCGTCACTCCTGGAGGGAGAGGGCCTGT
>NZ_JBSFNC010000117.1:0-28392 GCF_053586895.1 Amycolatopsis sp. NPDC003731
GGGCCGCCGGTCCCGCAATAGTCGTCTCATGACCTGGGATCCGTTCGGCACCCTCGGGCAGGCGCTGTGGATCGGCGGCGCTCCGTGGACCGGGAGCCCCGGTGCCGCCACCGGCCCAGCAGGTCCAACCGCCGGCCCCGAAGCCGCAGCCCCCGGCCCCGCCCGCCGCTCCGCCGGCCGAACCCCCGGCACCCCAGCCCCCGGCCCCGCCCGCGGCACCGCCGGTCGAGCCCGCTCCGCCGCCGGTCGCCCCGCCCGCCCCGGCCCCGCCGCCCGCGCCGGCCCCGCCCGCTCCGGCGCCGCCGTCGATGTCCGCGACGACCCCGCCGGACGGCGTCGAGCTCAGCCCGGGCACCGCGACGAACCTCCCGATCACCGTGCGCAACGACGGCGGCAGCGTGTCCGAGCCGGTGGCGGTCGCGCTGAAGCTCCCGCGCGGGGTGCGCGCGGTCGAGACCGGCGGTGGCGGCGCCCCGGCCGCCCGAGCGCAGGCCCCCGGCCCGGTTTCGGTGAACTGCCCCGGCGGCGAGGGCACAGTCACCTGCAAGACCGGCGCCGGCCTGCAACCCGGCCAGAGCGCGACGCTGAACTTCCGCCTGCAGGCCGACGAAGACGCCGAAGGCGGCACGGTGACCGGCTCGGTCACGGCCGGCGTGCAGATCTCCGTCGCGGTGAGCGTCAAGGTCACCGTGAAGGTCCCGCCGGACGCCGTGGTCCTGGAAGCGCACACCGACCCGATCTCGATGTTCCCGTGGTTCCCCCACCCGCGGATCTACGTGACGGTCCACAACACCGGCCAGACGGCCAAGCCGGTCACGGTCACCTTCGACGCCCCGCTCAAGCAGTGGTGGAGCCTGCGCGACTTCCCCTGCACGTCGACGGGCACGGGCGCGACCTGCACGACGAAGAGCGCACTGGCCCCCGGCCAGCACGTCAACCTGTGGGTCCAGCTGAAGAGCCGTCCGAACGACGGCCGGGCGACGGTCGAGGGCCTGCTCGGCCGGGCGACGGCGCCGCGGGTGACCGTGGACTTCGGCTGCTGGCGCCACTGGTGCGGCAAGGACCCGGTGCCGACCCCGACGACGCCGTCGGTCCCGAAGCCGACGCCGTCCAAGCCGAAGCCGACCCCGACCAAGCCGACGTCGAAGCCACCGGCGACGACACCGGACGAGCCGACGAGCGAGCCGCCGGTGTCCACGACCACGACCAGCGCACCGCCACGGTCCGGCGGGAAACCCGGGGCCAAGCCGCCGACCGTCACCCCCGAGAAGGCGTTCGGCTGGCTGACCGGCTGACGCAGCCGCCCGATATCCGGACATTCACGGCAGCAGTGCCGCCTGAACCACAGGTAAACGCGGTGTTCTCCTAGACTGCGTGGTGTGACCGTTGTGGAAACCGTGCTCAAGCGCACGCCGGAACCACTGCGTTCGGTGCTGATCAAGCACCGGGAGCTGCTGAAGTTCGCGATCGTGGGCGGCACGACGTTCGTGGTCGACAACGGCGTCTGGTACGCGTTGAAGCTGACGGTGCTGGAGCCGAAGCCGACCACGGCGAAGGCGATCGCGATCATCGTCGCGACCATCGTGTCCTACATCCTCAACCGCGAGTGGTCCTTCCGGACCCGCGGAGGACGCGAGCGCCACCACGAAGCCGCGCTGTTCTTCGTCATCAGCGGCATCGCGGTGGGCGTCAACCTGGTTCCCCTGGTCATCTCGCGGTACGTGCTCGACCTCGAGGTCCCGCACGTGACGTTCCTGGTCCAGGAGGTCGCGGACTTCGCGAGCGGGTCGATCATCGGCATGCTGCTGGCGATGTTCTTCCGCTTCTGGGGCTTCAAAAAGTGGGTGTTCCCGGACGAGCTGGGCGAGCGACGCCGGGACAGCGACCAGGTCAGCCGCCTGCCCTGAAAAAAGTACTTGTCTTCAGACATGTACTTGTCTAGAGTCATCTTCGTCAGTGTTCCTGCGTAGAGGACGCCGTCCGGGTTCGGCCGGGCGAGCGGGACGATTCGAGGTGGTTTCCGAGCGCGAAGAGGTCGCATCCGTTCGCGGATGACGATGGAGCCTTTTCCCGACTCGACGGGGCGCGTTTCCGACGCGTCCGCATCTCTCGTCCCTTCTGACGAAACAAGGTTTTCTCTTGAGCACGATCGCGCCTTCGCGCGCCCTGAAAGCTGCCCTCACGGGCCTGTTCCTGTCCGTTTTCCTCGCGATGCTCGACGCCCAGGTCGTCGCCACCGCGCTGCCCCGGATCGCCGCCGAGTTCGGCGGCACCGGCGCCTACGCCTGGGTCACCACCGCCTACCTGCTCGCCGGGAGCGCCACCGCGCCCCTCTACGGCAAGCTCGGTGACGTCTTCGGCCGCAAACGTGTGCTCCTGGGCGCACTCGCCCTGTTCCTGCTGGGCTCGCTCGCCTGCGGCCTGGCGCCGTCGGCCGCGTTCCTGGTTGCCGGGCGCGTACTGCAGGGCGCCGGTTCCGGTGGCCTCTTCGTCTCCGTCGGCGCTTCGCTCGGCGAGATGTTCTCGCCCCGCGAAGGCGCGAAGTACTTCGGCTGGTTCTCGATCTGCTTCGCCGTCGCTTCGCTCGCCGGGCCGGTGGTCGGCGGCCTGCTCACCGGCGTCGCCGGGTGGCGGTCGATCTTCCTGATCAACCTGCCGCTCGGGCTCGTCGCCCTGGCCTGCCTGAAGACGCTCGACCTGTCGACCCGGCGCCGGGAAGCGCCGTTCGACTTCGCCGGCGTGCTCCTGCTCGGCACGGCGATCACCGGGTTCACCCTGCTCACGCCGTGGTCGCTCGGCCTCGGCGCGGTCGCGGCCGTGGTGTTCGTGGTCGTCGAACGGCGGGCCGAAGCGCCCGTGCTGCCGCTGCGGCTGTTCCGCGACCGCACGTTCACCGTGTCCGTGCTGCTCAGCGTGCTCGCCGGGTTCGCGTTCCTCGGCTCGGTCAATTACATCGCGGTCTACCTGCAGGCCGACGCCGGTCCGGCGGAAGGCGGGCTGCGGCTGCTGCCGATGACGCTCGCCGTGTCCGTCGCCTCCGTCGTCGCCAGCAAGGTCATCGCCCGCACCGGCGCCTACCGCTGGGCACCGCGGCTGAGCATGGCGCTCGGCCTGCTCGCGGTGCTCGGCCTGCTCACGCTGGAGGGCCTCCCGCAGGTCCTCGGCTGCCTGGTCGTCTTCGGCTTCGCGGCCGGGCTCAATCTGCAGGTGCTCGCCATGGCCACGCAGAACACCGCCCCCGCCGCGGACCGCGGTGCGGTCGCCGCCGGCGTCAACCTCGCCCGCGCGCTCGGCTCGGCCCTCGGCCCGGTCGCGCTGGGCTTCGCCTACCACGCCGGCACCCACGGTGTGTTCCTCGCGCTGCTGCCCGTGCTCGCGCTCGGCCTCGTCACGGCGTTCGCGCTCCCCCACGTCCCCCTTTCCCGATAAGGAGAACCCACGATGATCTTCGTCCTCGGCGCCACCGGCAAGGTCGGCCGCCACCTCGTCCCCGCCCTGCTCGACGCCGGTGCGGACGTCCGCGCGCTGACCCGCGACCCGGCGAAGGCCCGGATCGACCCGCGCGCCGACGTGGTCCGCGGCGACCTCGACACCTCGGACCTGCCCGCCCTGCTGGCCGGCGCGGACCGCGTGTTCGTGCTGACCCAGGGGCACAGCGCCGACCGGGAAGCGGCGGTCGCGCAGGCGGCCGCCCGGGTCGGCGTCACTCACCTCGTCAAGCTGTCCACCACGGGTGTCCACTTCGGACAGCAGGACGCGATTTCCCGCGCCCACGCCGAAGCCGAGCAGGCCGTCCGCGAAGCCGGACCGTCCTGGACGATCCTGCGGCCGGGCGCCTTCATGGACAACCGGTTCGCCTGGATCGGCTCGATCCGCGAGGAGAACGCCGTGTACGTGCCGGACACCGATCCGCCGTCCGCGCTGGTCCACGTCCGCGACATCGCCGAGGTCGCGACGCTCGCGCTGACGACGTCCGGCCACGAAGGCGCCACCTACGGCCTCACCGGCGGCGAAGCTCTCACCGCCGAGCAGCAGGTCGCCATCCTGGCCGAAGCGCTCGGCCGTCCGCTGAAGTACGTCGAAGAGACCGAAAGCGCCGCGAAGGAGCGCCTGATCCGGATGTACGGCTGGCCCGAGAAGGCCATCGACGGCCTCTTCGCCCTCAAGCGCGAGTCCGCCCCGCACGAACACGTCGTCTTCGACACCGTCGAGCGGCTGCTCGGCCGGCCGCCGCTGACCTTCGCCGTCTGGGCACGGGAGAACGCGTCCGCGTACCATCACCAGGAGTGACCAGGGGGAGGTGGGGCGGATGAGCGACCTGCGCGTCCTCGTCGTGGACGACCATCCCCTGTTCCGGATCGGCGTGGGCACGCTGCTCGCCGCCGAACCCGGCATCGAGGTCGTCGGCGAGGCCGCCGGCGGGGCCGACGCGGTCGCCTCCGCCGCCACCCTCCGCCCGGACGTCGTCGTGATGGACCTGCACCTGCCCGACCTGTCCGGGATCCAGGCGACCCGGCACATCGTGGCGGCCAACCCGGGCACCGGCGTGCTGATGCTGACGATGGCCGACGAAAGCGAGTCGGTCTTCGCGGCGATGCGCGCCGGTGCCCGCGGCTACCTGCTCAAGGACGCCGAGCCGGACGAGATCATCCGGGCCGTCCAGGCGGTCGCCCGGCGCGAGGCGATCTTCGGCCCGGACATCGCGAACCGCGTGCTCGCCTTCTTCAACCAGCCGCCGGTCAGCGAGCCGGTGTTCCCGGAGCTGACCGGGCGCGAACGCGAGGTGCTCGCGCTGATCGCGGCCGGGCACAGCAACAGCCTGATCGCCAGCACGCTGTGCCTGAGCCCGAAAACCGTGCGGAACCACATTTCCAACGTCTTCGCCAAGCTGCACGTCGCCGACCGGGCCGAGGCGATCGTCCGGGCCAGGGACGCGGGCCTCGGCCGGTCCTGAAGGGCGGTCGCCCGGGCAACATCGGGACGCCGGTCCCATGCGCCCGGGACACCCGAGCGGGCAGGCTGGGCAGCCTGCACCGTTCGAGGGGAATGGGGAACGATGTTCGAAACCGACCGGACCCCGGTGGTGGTCCGCGCCACCGATCCGATCCTGCACGACGGCGTCTGCATGGCGCTGCGGTCCCGCGACGACGTCCGGGTGGTGGACGACGGCACGGCCCTGGTCGCGCTGCTGGTCGCCGACCGGCTCGACGAGGCGATGACCCGGCTGCTGTCCGCGCTGCACCACCAGGGCTTCACCCGCATCGTGCTGATCGCGGGCGACGTCGACGACAACGAAATCCTCAACGCGGTCGAGCACGGCGTCTGCGCGGTCGCCCGGCGCGCCGACGCGGGCCCGGACGTCCTCGTCCGCCTGATCAAGGCCGCGGCCGCCGGGGAGGGCGCGCTGCCGCCCGACCTGCTCGGCCGGCTGCTGAACCGGGTTTCCCGGCTGCAGCGCCAGGTGCTCCAGCCGCGCGGCCTGCGCCTGGGCGGCATGAGCGACCGGGAGACGGAAGTCCTGCGGCTCGTCGCGGCGGGGTATTCGACGCAGGAGATCGCCGACGAGCTGTGCTACTCGCAGCGCACGGTGAAGAGCATCCTCCACGACGTCACCAACCGGTTCCAGCTGCGGAACCGCTCGCACGCGGTGGCTTACGCGCTGCGGGAAGGCCTGATCTGAGCCGACGGCCGGGCGCGTCGCCTACCGCGGGACGCGCTCGGCCGGCCAGCGCACCTCGGGGACGTCGCTCGGCCGCGGCACCTTCAGGAACAGGCTGAACACCGCCGGTCGCCGGTTCGACAGCTCCAGGCGGCCGCCGTCCGCCTCGACCAGGGCCCGCGCCAGCGCCAGGCCCACCCCCGTCGAGCCGCCGCCGGAGAATCCCCGCTCGAAGATGTGCGGCGCCAGCTCGTCCGGGACGCCGGGGCCGGTGTCGCTCACCTCGATCACCACCGTGCCCTCGGCGTCGCCGCGGCGGGCGATGAGGGTGACCGTGCCCGAGCCGTGGCGCAGCGCGTTGTCCAGCAGCACCCCGACGACCTCGCGGAGCCGGCCCGGCGTCGCCCGCGCCATCAGGCCGTCGGCCACGCGCGTGCGCAGGTTGCGGCCCTCCGAGCGCAGCAGTTCGCGCCATTCCTGCGCCATCTCCGGCAGCTGCGTCGGCAGGTCCACCGGTTCCGCGCCGACCTCACGCGCCGCACGGGCGGCCGCGAGCAGCTCGTCGAGCGCCTCCGCGAGCCGGTCCGCCTGCTCCTGGGCGGCCTTCGACTCGTCGGCCACCTCCTCGTCCGGGTGCACGGTCAGCGGTTCCAGCCGCAGCTGCAACGCCGTCAGCCGGCTGCGCAGCTGGTGCGAGACGTCCCCGACGAGCTGGCGTTCCCGCTGCACGAGCTGGGCCAGTGCGGTGCCGGACGCGTCCAGTGCTTCGGCGACCATGTCGAGCTCGCCGACGCCGTAGCGGCTCGGGTCGGGCCGGAAGTCGCCGCCGCCGAGGCGGGCCGCGCGCTCGGCCACGTGCCGCAGCGGCTTCGCGAGCCGTCTGGCCGTCGCGATCGCCACCACCGCGCCGGTGCCGATCGACAGCAGCACCAGCAGCACGACGACCAGCGTGACCGTCGTCTGCCGGTCGTGCATCGGGCCGGCCGGGACGGCGATCTCGACTTTGCCGTCGCGGGCCAGGTCGGCCGTCTCGGTGACGGTGTCGGGGCCGGGACTGCTGCCGTAGCGCTTCTCCCTCTGGCCGCTGGCCCGGACGGTGAGCAGCCCGTTCGCCGGGACCGCCGCGCGCACCTGGTCGAGGTCGATCTCCTGGCCGTTGGCGATTTCGGTGTCCAGGATCGCCGCCGCCGCGCGGGCGTTCTCCGCGAGCGTCTCGCGGTAGCTGGACTCGATCTGCCAGCTCGCCACGATGCCCAGCGGGATGCCGAGGACCGCCGAGCTGACCGCGACGGCCAGCAGAATGGCCAGCAGGATGCGGCGGCGCACGGCTTATTCGGCGTTGAAGCGGAAGCCGACGCCGCGGACGGTCGCGATCCGCCGCTCGCCGTCGTGGCTCTTGCTGGTGCGGCCGGCGGCCTCGTCGGCGGCGATGGCGAGCTTCCGGCGCAGCCACGACATGTGCATGTCGAGCGTCTTGGACGTCTTCGACTCGAGGTCGTTCCAGACCTCGGCGAGGATCTCGTCGCGGCTGACGACCTGCCCGGCGCGGGTCATCAGCACGCGCAGCAGCTCGAACTCCTTGTTGGCCAGCTGGACCTCGTGGTTGTCCACGGTGACCAGCCGGGCGCCGAGGTCCATCCGCACCCCGCCGGCCTCCAGGACCTCGGGCACCCGGCGGCGCAGCAGCGCGCGGATCCGGGCCAGCAGTTCGGCGAGCCGGAACGGCTTGGCGACGTAGTCGTCGGCCCCCGCGTCCAGGCCGACGACGAAGTCGACCTCGTCGGTGCGGGCGGTGAGCATGAGAACGGGCAGCTCGGTACCGGCCGCGCGCAGCCGGCGGCAGACCTCCAGGCCGTCCATCCCGGGCAGGCCGAGGTCCAGCACGAGCAGGTCGACGCGCTGGGCGGCGGTGGCATCGAGCACCGAAGGGCCGTCGGTGACGACGTGGATCTCGTATCCCTCGCGTTCGAGGGCGCGGGAGAGCGGTTCGGCGATGGCCGGATCGTCTTCGGCAAGTAGGACCATGCTCACCTGGCCAACTCTACGGCGCACGGGCGTGAAAACATCGTGACCGTGCCTGGCTACGAAGATGATCTGGCTCTCGCCACCCGGCTGGCCGACGCCGCCGACGCGATCACGACGGCGCGGTTCCGCGCCCTGGACCTGGCGGTGGAGCGCAAGCCCGACCGCACCCCGGTGACCGACGCCGACACCGCGGTCGAGGACGCGATCCGGGCCCTGCTGGCCGCGGAACGCCCCGGCGACGCGGTGCTCGGCGAGGAACGCGGCGGCTCGGCGGCGACCGGCCGCGCGTGGGTGCTCGACCCGATCGACGGGACCAAGAACTTCCTGCGCGGAGTACCCGTTTGGGCGACGCTCATCGCCTTGGTTTCGGACGGCGACCCGGTGGTCGGCCTGATCAGCGCACCCCTGCTGGGCCGCCGCTGGTGGGCGGCTGCGGGCGCCGGAGCGTTCTCTTCGGACGCCGCCGGGACGCGGAAGCTGTCGGTTTCGCAGGTTTCGTCCCTTTCGGACGCTTATCTGTCCACAACGGACCTGAACTCGTGGGTCGAGTACCACTCGCGCGACAAGTACCTGGGCTTGGTGGACGCGTGCTGGGAGACCCGCGCGTTCGGCGACTTCTGGCACCACGTGCTGGTGGCCGAAGGCGCGTTGGACGTGGCGGCCGAGTGCATCGTCAACCCGTGGGACGTCGCGGCCGCGCAGGTGATCGTGACGGAGGCGGGCGGCCGCTTCAGCGACCTGGACGGCGTCGGGCGGTACGACAACGGGAGCGCGCTCTCGACGAACGGCCGGCTGCACGAAGAGGCGCTGGCGATCCTGAAGCGGTAGTCAGGAGCCGGGGAGCAGACCGACGGCGCCGCGGGCGACCTGCGCCCACGCGAGCCGCCCGAACAGGTAGTGGCAGGCCACCTGCTCACTGGTGAACCGCGCCCAGTCGTAGCGGTTGCCCTGCTCGCGCCAGAACACCTCCCACGCCTCGTCCTCGCCCTGCATCAGGCACCAGGCGTTGTCGACCTCGGCGCCGAGCGAGACGACCTCCGGCGGCACGCCCAGCACGCCGAGCCACCGCTGGATCGACTGGGTGTTCATCAGTCCTCTTCCCCCTTGGCCTCGGCGAGGTAGCCGAGGGTCACCAGTTCGTCGGCCGCCAGGAGGGCACGGTACCGGGTGCCGCCGCCGACCTGGCCGTACCAGTTCGCGGTCTCCGAGCGCCACATCGGCACCTTGCGCACGACGACGTACCGGCGGTATTCGGCGTCCAGGAACGCCGGTGGCAGCGAGCGTTCCGCGAACGGCGTGCCGTCCTCGTAGAGGATCCGCCCGTAGGCCGGGCCGAAGCGGTCGAGGACCGTGTTGACCGGGACCATCACCGGCTCGGGCCAGTCCACGCTGCCCTCGGGGTACTGCTCGCCCGGCGGCCACGCGTACTCGGGGCCGAGATCGCTGTGCCCGACGACGAACCGGCGGATCCACACCGCCTGCGTCGCCCGCGCATACGGCACGTACCCCTCTTTCAGGTGCCGCGGCACCGGCCGTGACGGTGCGGTCGGCGAGCGGCGGAAGCCCGCGGTGACGTTGGTGAGGGCCTGGTCGTCGAAGATCAGCCGGGCGTCCGGGTGGTCGTTCGGCGGGAAGCCGTCCGGGTCGTCGGGCAGCGGCAGCTGGCGCGCCGGCTTGTCCATCGCCACCGGGAGGTGCCCGATCGGGAACATGTGCACCAGGAACAGCGCGACGACGCTTTCCCGTTCCGTGCGCGGCGAGCCCAGCGGCGGCAGCGGCGCGGGCGAGCCCGGGTTCGGCGGCGGGCCCGCGACCGGCGGCGGCCCGGCCACCGGCGGCGGGGGCAGCGGGGCCGGCGTCGGCGGAGGCGGCGGGGCCGGGGGCAGCTGGAACGGCGGCAGCAGCGGCGACACCGCGTGCGGCCAGGCCGCGGGGTTGCCCGAGGGCGGGGTGGGGGCCTCTTCGAAGGCACCCGAATCCGCCAGGCCGTACCCGGGCAGCTGCACCGGCCCGGTGTCGAGGTCGCCCTCGCCCGGTTCGGAGCCCGCCTCGGAAGGCTCGGTCACACCCATCCTCCGGCTCGGTCGGTGCCCGGCGGGCACACGCTGTTCGACGCGGCCGCGGCGCTGCCGGTCCCCCTTGATACCGCACCCCTTCCCCCAGGGCGCGACTAGGTCTCCTTCTTTTCGGGGGCTCCGGGTGGCGGAGCCCCCGGCCCGGGGCGGAGCCCCGGAAGTCTCAGCTCAATGCGGCGACCACGCGGGACGGGCTCGGGCGGCCGAGCTGTCCCGCCATCCACGCGCTGGCCGCCACCAGCGCGTCCAAGTCGACGCCGGTGGCCACCCCGAGACCCTCCAGCATCCACACCAGGTCCTCGGTCGCGAGGTTCCCGGTGGCCGATTCGGCGTACGGGCAGCCGCCGAGCCCGCCCGCCGACGAGTCCACAGTCGACACTCCACATCGGAGCGCCGCCAGGGTGTTGGCGAGCGCCTGGCCGTAGGTGTCGTGGAAGTGCACGGCCAAAGCACCGACGTCGCCGAACAGCCCGATGAGCGTCTCGACCTGCCCGGCTGTCGCGACGCCGATGGTGTCGCCCAGGGAAAGCTGCGAGCACCCCATGTCCAGCAGCCGGCGGCCGGCGGCGGCGACCTGCTTCGCCGGCACGACACCTTCCCAGGGGTCGCCGAAGCACATCGACAGGTACCCGCGGACGTCCAGGCCCGCTTCCCGGGCCCGTGTGACGACCGGCTCGAACATCGCGAACTGTTCGTCCAGCGACGAGTTGAGGTTCTTGCGCGCGAACGTCTCCGTCGCGCTGGCGAAGATCGCGATGTGCTCGACACCGGCGTCGAGGGCCCGGTTCAGGCCCTTCTCGTTCGGCACCAGCACCGGGTACCGGACGCCTTCGCGGCGGTCGAGCCGGGCCAGCAGCTGCTCGGCGTCGGCCAGCTGCGGCACCCACTTCGGATGGACGAAGCTGGTCGCCTCCAGCGTGGTGAGCCCGGCGCCGGCCAGCCGGTCGAGGAACTCGAGCTTGACCTCGACCGGGACGATCGCCTTTTCGTTCTGCAGCCCGTCGCGCGGGCCGACCTCCCAGATGGTGACCCGGTCCGGCAGGTCACCCGCCGAGGGGACCCGCTCGGGCAGGCCCAGTTCGCGCGTGCCCATCAGCGCCGTCTCTCGCCACGTGGCGGGTGCCCGCCGCCTTGGGGCGGCAGGGGCGTGGTTTGCTGGGCGCCCGGCCGGTAGTCGTCGTACGGGTTGTCGTTGACCTCGCGGTAGATGACCGTGTGCACCTTCTCGACGTGCGGGATGTCCTCGAAGCGCAGCGGCTCGTCCGACGCCGACTCGATGATGAGCGTGCCGCAGCCGAAGACCCGGTCCAGCAGGCCGTGCTCGAACTGGACGCTGTTGATCCGGCCCATCGGGATGTCGATGCCGGTGCGCTTGAGGACGCCCTCGCGGGCGATCAGCCGGTCCGTCGTCACGATGAAGTGGGTGGTCCGCCAGCGCACGAGCGGCGCCAGGAACAGCCACACGATCAGCACGAGCGCGACGACCCCGATGGCGATCAGCCCGACCGAGTTCCACGGCGAGGACGCGTCCTTCGCCAGGATCGCCAGCCAGGTGCCCGCACCCAGGGTGACCAGCAGCGCGAGCGTCGGGAAGATCAGCATCTTGAAGTGCGGGTGACTGTGCACCACGACGTGCTCTTGCTCGCTGAGCAAATCGTCCGGATAGGCCACGGCGGACGCTCCCAAGGTCGGTGCGGCGGTGTCGTCTCACCGTACCGGCGAGCGAGCAGGTGGTGGGCGCGGACGCCCCGACAAATCAGGCCGGACGGACGTGGACCACGTCACCCGCGAAGACGGTGTGCCGCTGCCCGCCCGCC
Source organism: Amycolatopsis sp. NPDC003731 (assembly GCF_053586895.1). Classification (NCBI taxonomy): domain Bacteria; kingdom Bacillati; phylum Actinomycetota; class Actinomycetes; order Pseudonocardiales; family Pseudonocardiaceae; genus Amycolatopsis; species Amycolatopsis sp. NPDC003731. Next base: position 11,577 of record NZ_JBSFNC010000117.1, read on the forward strand.
ACGTCGACCTGCAGCTGGCCGGCGGCGTCGATGTCGGCCGCGCGGCCGGTCAGCGCCGAGCCGTCCGGCAGCTGCACCTCGACGTCCTGGCCGAGGGTCGCGCAGTGGGCGCGGTAGTCGCCGAGCAGCCCGGCCTCGGTGAGGTCGCCGCCGGCCAGCCGCCAGCGCCGCTCCAGGTCGGCGAACCCGGTGAGCAGCGCGATCGCGACGTCGGTGCGGTCGGTGTTCGTGGCGCCCTGTTCGGCCAGCGACGTCGCGGGCAGGCCGCCCGGGCCTGGCTGGACGTCGCCGAGGGGCAGGACGTTGAGGCCGATGCCGAGCACGATCGACGGGGCGTCCCCGGCGACGGCCTCGGCGAGGATGCCGGCGCACTTGGCGCCGTCGACGAGGACGTCGTTCGGCCACTTGAGCACGGCGTCCACTCCTACGGAGGCAGCGGCGGCCCGGACGGCGAGCCCGGCGACGACGGACAGTGAGCCGAGCACCGCGAAGGGGACACCCGGCCGGAGTGCGACGCTCAGGTACAGCCCGGCACCTTTCGGCGAGCTCCACGAACGTGCCCGCCTGCCGACTCCCGCGGTCTGCTCTTCGGCGAGCAGGACGGTCCGGTCCGCTGCGCCGTCTTCGAGGGCTTTTCGCAGGTCAGCATTGGTGGATCCGGTGCGCTCGACGACGTCGATCTTCGTGTAACGATCTTGGAGCGCCGCGGTCAGCCGCCCGGCGTCGATCTCAGGCATGTGCCCACAATATGGGAGTCCCCCTAACGTGCAAGCTACTCAGTCGTTCACCAAGAGGTGCGCTCTTCTAAGTTGGAACCCGTGACGGCGAAGCAGACTTCGTGGGCCCGCGGCGCGGCGCTGCGCGGCCTGGTGGCGCTGCCGCTCGTCGCCGGGCTCGTCACGGCGGGCTGGCTGCTGGCCGACCGCTCGCCGGAACCCGCGGCCGCCCCGGCGCCCCCGCCGGTCGTGCGCGACGCGGCGTCGGGCCCGTCGGTCCTCGAAGTCAGCGCACCGGTGAAGGCGCAGGAGCCGGGCCAGGGCGCGTCCGGCCAGGGCGGCAAGAGCCCCTTGCGGCAGTGGGCGGACCAGCTGGCCGGCCCCCTCGACATCCCCGCCGACGCGCTGGTCGGCTACGCGAACGGCGAGCTGACGCTCCGCGGCGAAGACCCGTCGTGCCACCTCTCGTGGGTCACCCTGGCCGGCGTCGGCGCGGCGGCATCGAACCACGGCCGCAGCGGCGGCAACCTGCTGGGCCTCTCGGGCGCGCAGGCCAAGAAGTACGGCTCCGACGCGCCGGTCGCGGCCGGCCGGGCGCTGTGCGCGGGCGGCACGGACCTCGGCGCCGGCCCCGGCTGGTGGAAGGCGATCGCGGCGTACCACCCCGGCGACGGGGCCGAGCTGTTCCGCCAGCGCGTGCTCGGCATGGCCCAGCTGTACGCCACGCTGTCCCTCGACCCGGCATCGGCGGACTCGCCGCGGGTCCGCGCGACCCGCTTCGCGCTGGGTCAGCTCGGCCTCCCGTACGTCTGGGGCGGCAACGGCCCCGACGCGGGCGCGGCGGGCTTCGACTGCTCCGGCCTGACGAAGGCGTCGTACGACAGTGCGGGCGTCGCCCTGCCGCGGACGGCGGACAGCCAGTTCCGCGCGCTCCCCCCGGTGCCGGCCAGCCAGGAGCCCCGCCTCGGCGACCTGGTGTTCTACGGCAGCCCGGCGACCCGCATCCACCACGTCGGCCTGTACCTGGGCAACGGCCTGATGATCAACGCGCCGACCGAGGGCCAGGCCATCCAGATCCACACGTACCACTCGAAGGGCGACGACTACGCGGGCGCGGGCCGTCCCGCCTGACGCGACACCATCTCGGCGATCCAGACGGGCGCGAACGGCGAGGTTGCTGCGCCACGCAGGCGTTCATCGCCCACTGCAGCCGGGCGGGCGCGGTCTTGAGCCCCGTTCGAACGCCTTCGGGCGGCAGATCAGGGTCGCTGGTTGTCGCCGTGGTTCTCACGTCACTCACTGCGGCACCACCAGCCCCGACTCGTAGGCGAACACCACCAACTGTGCCCGATCCCGCGCTCGCAGCTTCATCATGGCCCGGTTGACGTGCGTCTTCGCGGTGAGCGGGCTGATCACCATCCGTCCGGCGATCTCCTCGTTCGACAACCCGCGCGCCACGAGCGTGACGGCTTCGCGCTCCCGGTTCGTCAGTTCCGCCAGCCCCGCCCCGGGAACGAGCGGCTGGGTCACGTACCGGTCGATCAGCTTGCGGGTGATCGACGGCGCCAGCAACGCGTCCCCGCGCGCCGCGACGCGCACCGCGTGCAGGAAGTCCTCCGGCTGGATGTCCTTGACGAGGAACCCGGCCGCACCCGCGCGCAGCGCCTCGAAGACGTACTCGTCCAGGCCGTAGTTGGTCAGGATGACGACGTGCACCCCGGCCAGCGCCGGGTCCGCGGCGATCCGCCGGGTCGCCTCGATGCCGTCGACGCCGGGCATCTGGACGTCGACGAGCGCGATGTCCGGCCGGTGCTCCAGCGCGAACCGCACCGCCTCGCCGCCGTCACCGGCTTCGGCGACGACCTCGATGTCGGCTTCGACGTCGAGCAGCGCGCGGAACCCGCTGCGGATGAGCGGCTGGTCGTCGGCCAGCAGGACGCGGATCACGCCGGGTCCACCGGGAGTTCGGCCTGGACGCGGAAGCCGCCTCCGCGGCGAGGCCCGGCTTCGAGCCGGCCGCCCAACGCCGTGACGCGCTCGCGCATCCCGGTCAGGCCGACGCCCGGTGCACTGTCCACTGTGGCCTTCCCGTTGTCGTCGACGCGGATGACCAGCGCGCCGGGCCGGTGGTCGATCCGGACCGACGCGGTGTCCGCGGCGGCGTGCCGGGCGACGTTGGTCAGCGACTCCTGGACGATCCGGTAGGCGGTCCGGCCGACCGCAACCGGCACGGCGTCGTGCGTGCCCTCGACGGTCAACTGTGCGTCGAGGCCGCCGGTCCGGGCCTGGCGCACGAGGTCGGGGACGTCGTCGAGCCCGCGCGGCGGGTCCATGTCGTCGTCGCGCAGCGCCTCCAGGGTCGCGCGCAGTTCCCGGGTCGCCTCGCGGCCGGCGTCGCGGATGGCCAGCAGCGCCTCGGGCACGTCTTCGCCGCGCTTGCGGGCCAGGTGGACGGCGACTTCGGCCTGCACCTTGATGACGGAGATCTGGTGGGTCAGCGAATCGTGCAGCTCACGGGCGATGTGCAGCCGTTCCTCGTCCGCACGCCGCCGCGCGGTCTCCTCACGGGTGCGTTCGGCTTCGTCGGCCCGGCGCTCGGCCTGCCGCAACGCCTCCCCCGCCGCCCCCGCGGCGATCAGCCACGCCAGCTGGAGGACGTCGCGCGACTGCGTGAACGCCGCGCCGGTGTCGGGCACACCGGATACCAGGAGCGCCAGCGGAACCGCGGCCAGCATGAGCACCGAAGCGACGACCGCGGCGATCCGGTGCCCCGCCCGGACGGCGGCGTACACGGCGAAGAGGTAGGCGACGACGGGCACTTCGAACCCGGCGACCTGGTAGGCGAGCGCGCAGAGCGCGGTCACGGCCAGCACGGCGACCGGCGCCCGGCGGCGCGCGGCCAGGGCCAGCCCGCCGGCGGCCAGCGCCGCGTACCCCAGTACGTCGAGGTCCGTGGACGCGTGCGTCGCGGACCGCCCGGCGACCACCAGGGCCGCCGCGACCCCGGCGGCGATCACCCCGTCGACGACCTGCGCACGGCTCATCCCCGAACCCTAACCGGGCGCCCGGCCGGCGAAGTCGTGCGTGAAGCGCATTTCCCCGCTACTGCGCCCGCGGTAGTCCTTCGTTTCCTGCGACGTCCGCGGCAGCGCGAAGTGCCTGCTCGCGCACAACGACGGGCCCGGGGCCGGGCGGCCATGCTTCCGGCGTCCGATCCGGAACAGAAGGAGCACCTCATGAATGTCCTCGCCGCGGCCAGTGCCTACGACCTGACCCCGGGACGGCTCTGGTCCTTGATCGCCGTGGTGTTCGGAGTGGCGGGGGTGGTCGCGGGCGTGCTGGCCCTGCGCCGCGGCCGGGGAGCCGTCGCAGCCCTGGCGGGCGGCGTCGTTTCCGTCGTGATCGGCGGGTGGGTCGTGGCCGCCGCGAAGGGCGGGCCCGGCACCGGCTACGGGATCGTCGGCGGCTACGTGGACCTGGTGATCGGCGCCGTCGCCCTCGTCCTCGGCGGGCTGGCGGTGGCGCGCTCGCGCGGTTTTGTCGGTGGTCGCCGCTAGCGTCGGGTCATGTTCGAAATCGACTTCGCGGAGTTTCCGTCCACGTCCGCCGAGGCGTCCGGGCGGTTCTTCGAGCGCGCGTTCGGCTGGAAGACGACCCCGTACGGCCCGGACTACACCGACGTCCGGGCCGAGGGCCTCACGCTGGGTTTCCAAGCGGACGCGGCCGAACAACCCCGCGCACCCCTGCTCACGATCCGCACCGACGACCTGCCGGCGGCCCGCGAGGCGGTGGCGGCCGCGGGCGGCGTGGTCACGAAGGAGCCGTTCGCCTTCCCGGGCGGGCGGCGCTTCCACTTCCGCGAGCCCGGCGGCAGCGAACTGGCGGTGTGGTCACGGGATTAGCACCGCCTGATCCAGGTAACCGGCCGCCCCGCCGCCGTAGAACGTCGCCGGGTCGGCGGCTTCGAGCGGGTGCCCGAGCGCGAACCGCGTCACCAGGTCCGGATTCGCGACGAAGTGCCGCGCGTACGACACCGCGTCCGCGATCCCGGCGTCGATCACCGCGTCGCCGGTCTCGCGGTCGAAGCCGTTGTTGACGATGAGGAGGCCATCGAACAGGTCCCGATAACGAGCGAAACCCGCGAAGTCCGGCCCGGTGTCGGGACCCCGCAGGTGCAGGTAGTCCGCGTCGAGCCCGGCGACCAGTTCGTCGTACTCGGCCCGCAGCGCATCGTCCACGGTGAACAGTCCGCCGGTCCACCACGGCGAAAGCCGGACGCCGACCCGGCCGTGCGCGGCGGCCGCGTCGACCACCTCGGCGAGCAACCGGCGACGAGCGGCCGCGGACCCGCCGTAGGCATCGGTGCGGTGGTTCAGCCGCGGGTGCAGGAACTGCGCGAGCAGGTACACGCCGTTGGCCGCGATCTCGACGCCGTCGAACCCGGCGCGGCGGGCGTTCTCCGCCGCCGTGCCGTAATCCGCGACCGTCGCCCGGATCTCGGCCACGCTCAGCTCGCGCGGCGTGCCGGTCGGGCAGCGCCCGGACGGCAGGTACACCGGCTCGTCCGGGTTCACCGCCGACGGCCCGGCCGGCCGCTCGCCGAGGAAGTGCGGGTGCGAAACCGCCCCGGTGTGCCACAGCTGCAGCACGATCCGGCCGCCGAGCGCGTGCGCGACGTCGGTGACCCGCCGCCACCCGTCGACCTGGGCTTCGGTATACACGCCGGGAACGTCCGAAAAGCCGACGGCCCGTTCACTCACCCAAGTGCCTTCGGCCACGATGAGCCCGGCGCCGGCGCGCTGCGCGTAGTAGGCGGCCTGGAGGTCGCCGGGCACTCCGCCGGGGACGCGCGCCCGGGTCGTCGGGGCCACGACGACCCGGTTCGGCAGGCGCCATCCGTCCAGGTCGGCAGGGGTCAGCAAGCTCATCCGGTCACCTCCGGTCGCGGGGATACGTCGAGGAGGCGACGGTGGACGCGAGCGAAAGGTGACCGATGGACGACCTGGCGGCGGAATTCGAGGCCGAACGCGGCCGGTTGCGCGGGCTGGCCTACCGGATGCTCGGCTCGGCGGCCGAAGCGGACGACGCCGTGCAGGAAGCCTGGTTGCGGCTGAACCGGGTGGACTCGGCGGACAACCTGGCGGCCTGGCTGACCACGGTCGTCTCCCGCGTCTGCCTCGACGTGCTGCGGTCACGGAAAGCCCGCCGCGAGGAGCCGCTGGACGTCGTCCCCGAGCCGGTGGCCGACGCCGATCCGGCGGGGGAAGCCGCGCTCGCCGACTCGGTGGGCCGCGCGCTGCTCGTCGTGCTGGACGCGCTCGGGCCGGCCGAGCGGATCGCCTTCGTGCTGCACGACCTGTTCGCGGTGCCGTTCGACCGGATCGGCCCGGTGCTGGACCGCACGCCGGTGGCGGCGAAGAAGCTGGCGAGCCGGGCGCGGCAGCGGATCCGGGGCACCACGCCGCTGCCCCCGGCCGACCTGGTCCGGCACCGCCGGGTGGTCGACCGTTTCCTGGCCGCGGCCCGCGGCGGCGACCTCGCCTCGCTGCTCGACGTGCTGGCCCCGGACGTCGTCCGCCGCGCCGACGCCGCTGCACTGCCGGTGGGTGCACCGCTCGAGGTGCGCGGGGCTCGCGCGGTCGCCGAGGAAACCCAGGTGTTCGGGAAGCGGGCCCGGTTCGCCGAAGCGGCCTTGGTCGACGGCACGGTCGGCGTCGTCGTCGCACCGCGCGGGCGGCTGCTGCTCGCCCTGGCCGTGACCGTCGAGGGCGAGCGGGTGGCGGCGTATGAGGTGATCGCCGACACCGCCCGCCTCGCCGCGCTGCACGTCACGCTCCTCAGCGCTTGACCCGGTAGGACAGGTGCGTCACGCCGGTGCCCTCGGTGACCTCGGGGTCGGTCAGCTTCGTGGTGGCGTCGAGGTTTTCGAAGAAGCGGACGCCGGAGCCGAGGAGCACCGGGACCAGGTCGACCTGGACGCCGTCGAGCAGGCCGAGGTTGAGGCACTGCTGGGCGATCGTCGTGCTGGCCACGGCGACGTTCTTGTCGCCGGCGGTCTTCTTCGCCTGCTCGACGGCGCTTTCGAGGCCGTCGGTGACGAAGGTGAACGGCGCGTCCGGGTGCGGCCAGTCCGCGGGCTCCTCGTGGGTGACGACGAAGACCGGGACGCCCATCGGGTGCGTGCCACCCCAGCCCTGGGTGAGGTTGAACAGGCGGCGGCCGGTGATCAGCGCGCCGACGTTCTCCATCGCCGCGCGCAGCATCTTCGCGCTGGCTTCGGAGGTCTTGAAGGTGGCCCAGTCGACGGCGGTGGGGACCTCGACGTCGCCGTTGCCGAACCACTCGAACAGGTGATCGATGCGGTCTTCCGGGTCGGCCACGAAGCCGTCGAGGGACATGGACATGTTGGCGATGACGTCGGCCATTTCTAGCTCCTTTTCGCTGGTCAGAGGCGGTGTGCCCTGATGACGAGAAGTCTTCCGCGTCCGGCTCGCCGGAAGATCTGCCACCTGGCCGACATCCGGGGACGGGTGGCCGATGCCTTGACACCGGATGGTCGCGGCGGCAGCATGAACACATGTTCATGAACGCGTGTTCACAACGGAGGGGATGAGGATGACCGGGATCGTCAACATCGCGCAGGCCGAAGCGTGGAACGGGTACGAGGGAGAGCACTGGGCGGCGCACGCCGACCGCTACGACGCCGTGAACAGCGGCTTCAACGGCTATCTGCTCGATCAAGTGCGCGCGGACGACCGCGTGCTCGACATCGGCTGCGGCAACGGCCAGCTGACGCGGCTCGCGGCGGCGCGGGCCCGGTCCGCGATCGGCGTGGACCTGTCCGGGCCGATGCTCGCGACCGCGCGAGCGCGGGCGGCCGAGGTGCCGAACGTGACGTTCGAGCAGGGGGACGTCCAGGTCCACCCGTTCGCCGAAGGTGGGTTCGACCTGGCGGTCAGCCGGTTCGGGGTGATGTTCTTCGCCGATCCGGTGGCCGCGTTCGGCAACGTCCGGCGCGCGCTGGCCCCCGGCGGGCGGCTCGCGTTCCTCTGCATGACGGCGCTGTCCGGCACCGACCTCGGCCGGGTGTTCGGCGCGCTGGCGGCGTACCTGCCGCAGCCGACCGGGCCGGACGGCAGCGGGCCGACGTCGTTCGCGGACCCGGACCGCACCCGGGCGGTGCTGACCGGAGCCGGCTTCGAAGACGTGGTGTGCACCCGCGTCGAGGCCGACCAGGTCTGGGGCCGGGACGTCCCCGACGCGACGCGGTTCATCGCGGACTGGGGGCCGGTCCGCCACCACCTGGGCCTGGTCGACAGCGCGAGGGCGGCCGCGGCGACCGAGGCTCTCGCCGTGGCGCTCGAACCGTTCGCGGGGCCCGGCGCGGTCCGGTTGCGCGGCACGGCGTGGCTGGTCACGGGAAGGAGGTCGTAGCGGGGCGCCCGTACGATGGCGCTGATGTCACCGAGGAAAGCCGCCGCCCAGCGGGACGGGCAGTCACTGCACGACCTGCTGCTCGAGACCGCGCGGAAGATGATCGCCACGCACGGCACGACCGGCATGACCGTGCGGGAGATCGCGCGCATGGCGGGCGTCGCCGACGGCGTGCTCTACAACCACTTCTCCGACAAGGAGGAGCTGGTGGCCCGGGCCCTGCTGGAGCACGTGCGCACGACGGAAGCGGAGCTCGGCGAGCTGCCGGTGGCCGGCGAAGGCACCCTCACCGGGAACCTCCGCCGGCACCTGGAGTTCGGACTGGCGCTGCACAAGGTGCTGGTGCCGGCGTTCAGCGGCCTGGTCGCGCAGCCGAGGGTGCTGGAGCGGTTCGCGGAGATCAGCGAGCGGTCCGGCCACTGGCGTGATCGGCTGGTGGCCTACCTCGAGGCGGAACGAGCGCTGGGCCGCCTGCGCCCGGAGTCCGAAGTGGACGCGACGGCGGCCATGCTCGTCGGCTACTGCCACGCCTCGGTGCTGACGGCGGTCTTCCCGCACACGGCGCCCCTCGACCCGCCGCCGGTGGACGCGGTGGTGAGCGCCGCGCTCCACGGGATCGCCCCGGCGGGAACCGAACAGCCCGGCTAGATCATCGGGTTGCCGCTCGCGGTCGCCTCCGGGACCTCCTGCACCACGTCCCAGTGCTCGACGATCCGGCCGTCCCGGACCCGCATCACGTCCGCGATCGCGCTGCCACGCGAGCCGGGCGTCAGGCGCAGCAGGCTGTGCGTGCAGACGAGGTCGTCCTCGGCGATCACCCGGTACACGTCCAGGCTGAGGTCTGGGAACCGCGCGACGAACCCGGCGAGGTAGCGGGCCGAGGCCTCCCCGCCGGCCGGGGCGTGGGGGTTGTGCTGGACGTAGCCGTCGCCGACGTACTCGGCGAAGGCGTCGGCCGGGCGTTTCTCGGTGAAGGCCAGCCGGAGGAAGGCGAGGACCACTTCCTTGTTGTGCTGCGTTTGCGTCATCCGTTGTCCGTCCTTTGTGGAGTTATCGACACCAAGCCCACCATGCGCGAATCAGAAAGGGAAAGACCTGTGGACTCTGCCGCGATACTCTCCCGGTATGGACGATGTCGAGGTCCGTGAGCTGCGGTATTTCCGCGCGGTCGCCGAGGAGCTGAACTTCTCCCGCGCCGCCGAACGGCTCGGGATGGCGCAGCCACCGCTGTCCCGCGCGATCCGGCTGCTCGAGCGGCGGCTCGGGGTGCAGCTCTTCGAACGCACCAGCCGGCACGTCTCGCTGACGCCGGCCGGGGCCGTCCTCTTCGCCGAGTCGGCGAAGGCGCTGGACGCCGTCACCGCGGCGGTCCGGCGGACGCGGCGGGCGGCACAGCAGACGCCGGCGCTCGTCGTCACCGCGAAGCCGGGCGTCGCCACCGATCTGCTGCGGCGGATCGCCGACGCGCACCCCGACCCGGTCGACGTGCGGGTCAGCGGATTCGGCGAGCAGGCGGAGATGCTGCGGGACGGCCGGGCCGACGTGGCCGTGCTCGGCTGCCAGAGCGGCACCCACCACGGCCTGGACGTCGAGGTGCTGTTCAGCGAGCCGCGGGTGGCCGCCCTGCCGTCGGGCCACGAGCTCGCCGGCCGGGCCGTGCTGACCTGCGCCGACTTCGCGGGGCGGCCGACACCGTGCTGGCCGCTCTCCTCGGCCGCGGACCGGGCGTACTGGTCCGGGCAGGACGTGACCGGCGGGCCGGTGACGCCGGGGCCGATCGTGCACGACAGCGCCCAGCTGCTGGAGACGGTCGCGCTCGGGCTGGCGGTGGCGCTCCTGCCGGCGTCGGTCGCCGAGCTGAGCGCGCGGGACGACGTCGTCTACCGGCCGGTCGTCGACGCGACACCGTACGCGCTGGCGCTCGCCTGGCCGGCCGGGGCGCGTGACCCGCGGATCGCGCGGTTCGTGCGGACGGCCACCGAGGTCAGCGAAGCACTACCTCGGCCGGAAGCTGTCCCGGCGGGGTGACCGTGTGGATCACCGGCGGCACCCGGACGTCGTCGGCCGCGAAGGCGGCGCGCACCTGCTCGACGTCGGCGGTGGCCATCAGCTCGGCCAGCTCGTCGGCGCGGGCGAGGGTGGCCGGGGGAAGTTCCACGGTGTCGTCGAGCGCGCCCCAGATGTCCCACTGGAGCATCTCGTGCTTGTTGAGCGCCGCGAGGTCGCGCACGAGGTTCTGCCACGCGTACGGGATCCCGCGCAGGAACGGCACGTCGAGGTCCGGGTTGACGACCACCAGGGCCGGGTCGAGCTCGCCCGCGCGGATCGCGGTCCACGCGTCGGGGCCGGTCCGGAAGCGGTCGCGGGGGACGTCGAGGAGGTCGAGCTGGACGTCGTCCACCGGGTCGCGGAAGCCGGGTGGCAGCTGGGCTTCGACCAGGCGCCAGCCGTCGGCGGTGCGGACCTCGGCGACGACGTGGTCGAGGTACCAGCCGGGGATCAGGTAGCTCGCGAACCCGACGCGGGCGCGGGCCGGGATGCCGTGGTGGCGCGCCATCGAGACGAACAGCAGCGTGAAGTCGCGGCAGCAGCCGACGATCCGGTGCAGCGGCGGCCGCGGCTCGCTCGGCGGGGCCGGGTCGAGCTCGCGCAGGCGGGCCCACATGTCCGCGGCGTACCGCAGGGTGATCTCGTCGTTGCGGGCGGCCGGGAACCCGTGTTCGGTGATGGGGCCCGAGCCCCAGTAGTGGAACACCAGCCCGCACGCCGCTTGTCGCAGGGCGGCGAGGTCGCCGGGAGTGGCGTCGAGCCAGGCGGCGTGCGGGCCCGGGTCGGTGAAGCGGCTTTGGCTGACGTAGAAGTCGTCCATAGCCGGTGAAGCTAGCGAAAGTTCAGGCGGATTGAACAGCCAGTTCGCCGCGGAACGTCGAGCGGTACGCGCTCGGCGACACCCCGAGCGCCGCCTGGAAGTGCTGGCGCAGCGAGGCCGCCGAGCCGAATCCCGCTTCGGTGGCGACGCGGTCGACCGGGAGGTCCGTCTCCTCGAGGAGCTGGCGGGCGCGCTCGATGCGTTGCTGGGTCAGCCACTGCAGGGCCGAGATGCCGACCTCCTCGCGGAAGCGGCGGGTGAACGTGCGCGTGCTCATCGCCTCGCGGGCGGCGAGCTCGCGCAGGGTCAGCGGCCGGTGCAGGTTCTCCAGGGCCCAGGCTCGCGCCGCTTTGGTCGACGACGTGCGGGGCTCCGGCACCGGCCGCCGGACGAACTGGGCCTGGCCGCCTTCGCGGTGCGGGGAGACGACCGTGCCGCGGGCGACGTCGTTGGCCACCGCCGCGCCGTGGTCGCGGCGGATCATGTGCAGCACCAGGTCGATGCCGGCGGCGACGCCCGCCGAGGTCAGGACGTCGCCGTCGTCGGTGTAGAGGACGCACGGGTCGACGTCGACCTCGGGGAAGCGCTCCTGCAGTTCCTCGGCGGAGCGCCAGTGGGTGGTGGCCCGGCGGCCGTCGAGGAGGCCGGCCGCGGCGAGCACGAACGCGCCGGTGCAGATGGACGCGATGCGGGAGTCCGGCGGGATGCGATCGAGGGCGGCCTTGAGCGGCGGGGTCAGCACGCGCGCCATCGGCTCGTACTCGGCCAGGGACGCCGGGACGATCACCGTGTCGGCCTCGGCCAGCACCTCGGGGCCGCGGTCGACCGGGATGGCGATGTCCGCGTCGGTGCGGACGAGGCCGGGCTCGAGCGTGCAGGTCACGACCTCGTACAGCGGCTCCCCCGTCGCCGAGCGGGCCTGGCCGAACAGCCGGTGGACGATGCCGAGTTCCATCACGAGCATGCCGTGGCGGACCAGGACGGCGACGTGGTGGCGGTTCGGGTGAGCGAATGCGGCCATGGCTCGATTCTTGCACATGTTGGCTATCAGGCCACTCGATCGAGCCACGCGGTGGCGTGATCATCGAGGACATGAACGTGTTGTGGGTATTCGCGCATCCCGAGCCGCGCTCGCTGAGCGGGGCCCTCCGCGACGACGGACTCCGGACGCTCGGGGAGCTCGGGCACGACGTCCGGGAGTCGGATCTGTACGCCATGAAGTGGAACCCGGTGGTCGACGCGGGCGACTTCGGCGCCGAAGCCGAGGACGGGCGGCTGATCGTCGGGGCGACGTCGGCCCGGGCGCACGCGCGCGGCGAGCTGAGCGCGGACATCGTGGCCGAGCAGGACAAGCTGGAGTGGGCGGACGCGGTGATCGTGCAGTTCCCGCTGTGGTGGTACGGCTTGCCGGCCATCCTCAAGGGCTGGTTCGACCGCGTTTTCGTCAAGGGCTTCGGCTACGGCGTCCGCGCCGAAGACGGCCGGACCCTGCGCTACGGCGAAGGCCGGCTCGCGGGCAAGCGCGCGATGGTGGTGCTCACCGCGGGTGCCCGCGAGCCGGCCATGGGGCCACGCGGAGTGAACGGCGCCCTGGACGAGGTCCTCTTCCCCCTCCAGCACGGGACGCTCTTCTACGCCGGGATGTCGGTGCTGCCCCCGGTGCCCGTCTACGGCGCCGACCGCGTGGCGAACGAGGAGTTCGCCGAGGCGCGAAACCGGCTGCGCAAACGCTTGCGGACGCTGGCAACCGCGGATCCGATTCCCTTCCGCCCGCAGAACGGTGGCGACTACGACGAGGATCTGGTTCTCCGCCCCGACCGCGCACCGGGGATCACCGGCCTGGGCGCCCACCTCACGCGGGCAGGGTGAGCCGCTGCCCCAGCCCGCCGTCCACCGGGAGGTCGGCGCCCGTGGTGAACGTCGCCTCGAACGCCAGGAACAACACCGCCGCCGCGACCTCCTCGACCGTTGCGTGGCGCTTCAGCGGCGTTGTCTCGTCGCCGATCGCCTTGAACTCCGCCAAGACCGCGTCCGGCACGCCGGTGACGCCCATCGTCGGCGTGTCCGTGTAGCCCGGGCTGACCACGTTCACCCGGACTCCGCGCGGCGCCAGCTCGGCCGCGTACGTGCGGGCGAACGAACGCACCGCCGCCTTGGCCGCCGAATACAGCCCCATTCCCGCGATGCCCGCCTCGGCCGCGACCGACGTCGTGAACACGAACGCGCCACCGGGCCGGACCAGCGGGGCCAGCCTGCGGGCCGTGAAATACGCGCCCTTGGTGTTCACGTCGAACGTCCGGTCGTAGAGCTCCGGCGTCGCGTCCTCGTACGGCGTCAGCGTCGAGAACCCCACGTTGACGAACACCAGGTCCAGCTCGCCGAGCCGGTCCTCGGCCACCGCACCCAGCTCGGCGACGTCGGCCAGGCGCGCCGCGTCCGAGGACAGCAGGTGCGCCTTGCCCGGCAGCTTCCCTTCCAGCGGCGTCACGTCCCGGCCGGTCAGCAGGACCTCCGCGCCGCCGTCGAGGAGGGCGCGGACCACCGCCAGTCCCATGCCGTGCGTGCCGCCCGTGACGACCGCCTTCTTCCCCTGGTACTTCACCGGATCTCCTCGATGACGCTGGCGATCGCGTGCGCGCCGTGGCCCGCCGCGACCGCTCGGTCGAACAACTCCTGCAACACGGCGGGCACCGCCGTGTCGATGCCCTGCGCGCGGCTCGTCTCGACCAGCAGGGCGAGCCCGGCCGCGTTGATGTCCAAAGCGGACACGTCGGTCGCGTAGTCGCCGCTCGCGACCTGCTCGCCGATGCCCGGCAGGAAGCCGCCGACCGCCGACTGCCACGCCGTGGCCATCGGCGCGAACTGCGCCGGCGTGACGCCCTCCGACCCGACCAGGGCCAGCGCTTGCAGGTAACCGGCCATCGTCGACCACATCATGCCCAGCAGCGCCAGGTCGTACAGCGCCGCCAGTCCGGCGTCCTCGCCGAGGAACACCGGCGTCCCCAGCACTTCCAGCACGTCGCGTTGCGCCGCGAACGCCGGTTCCGCGCCGCCGTAGAGGAGCTGCGCCGCCGGTGTCCCGATACCCTGTGGGACGGCCATGATCACGCCGTCCACGTAGCCGATGCCTTCGGACGCGGCCCACTTCGCGGCGGCACGCGCCTGCTCCGGTGTGCCGGACGTGAGGTTGACCAGCGTCCGGCCGGTGAGGGCAGCCGCCTCGAGCACCGGCTGCTGAGTGTCGTATGTAGACAGACAACTGAGGACGACGTCCGCCGACGCCGCTTCCGCCGGGGTGGCGGCGAGGCGGGCACCGCGGTCGAGCAGCGGTCCCGCCTTGAGCGGCGACCGGTTCCACACCGAGACGTCGTGTCCCGCCCCCAAGAGCGCCCCGGCGAGGGCGGCGCCCATCCGCCCCAGGCCGAGCACGCCCACGCGTTTCTTGCTTTCTCCCATGGATTCCATGCTGCTGGCGCGCTTTACACTGGACAAGTACCGACTAATAAGTCAGGTACCCACCAAAACGTAAGGATCCTGCATGCTGGCGAGAACCTACCGCTGCGGACTGGACGCGGCCGTCGACGTGATCGGCGGCCGATGGAAGGCCCTCATCCTCTGGGCGCTGCACGCCGAGCCGCTGCGGTTCGGCGAGCTGAAGCGGAAAGTGGCGGGGATCAGCGAGAAAATGCTGATCCAGGCCCTGCGGGAACTGGAGGCGGACGAGATCGTGCACCGCGAGGTGTTCCACGAGATCCCGCCGAAGGTCGAATACTCGCTGACCGACCTGGGTCAGCGGCTGAACACGGCCCTGCTGCCGCTGGGCGACTGGGGCGAGGAGAACATGGCCGGCATCGCGAAACGCCGCGGTGTCACGCCGGCGCCACCGCATACGGCTTCAGCGTGATCGCGTTGCCCGCCTTGAGCGGCAGCTCCTCGATCAGCTTGCGCCACGGCAGGTACGGCAGCAGCCGGTAGTTCAGGTTGCGGAACCGCAGCCACCCGCGGGTCGGCGGGACGAACCACTTCCCGTTGCCCACGGCCAGTTTCTGGCACGCGTCGACGAAGCCGCGCATCTCGCGGGTGTAGGCGCCGAACGCCGTCGCGTGGTCGCCGCCGGCAGCCGCGAGTTCGCCCGCGAGCACGTACGCGCCGACGATCGCCAGGCTCGTCCCCATCCCCGAGAGCGGCGCGGCGCAGTACGCGGCGTCGCCGACCAGCGCGACGCGCCCGCGCGCGTACGAGTCCAGCTTGATCTGGCTCGCCGAGTCGAAGTAGAAGTCCGGCGCCTCCCGCATGGCCTTCAGCAGCGCCGGCGTCTCCCAGCCGACGTCGCGGAACGTCTCCTCGACGATCCGGCGCTGCTGCTCGACGTCGCGGTGGTCGTAGTCCAGCCTGTCCGAGCCGAACCACAGCAGCGCCTTGGCCTCGGTGTTGTCCCGCGCGCTGTAGACGCCGACGGTCCGGTTCGGCTCGTTGTAGAACCGGCCGACGCGGTCGAGGCCGAGGTGGTTCGGGACGGTGAAGATGGAGACGTAGTAGCCGAGGTCGTGGCGGAAGCCGGCCTCGTCGCCGAAGGCCAGCGACCGCACGTTCGAGTGCAGCCCGTCGGCCCCGATGACCAGGTCGAACTCGCGCGGCTCGCCGTGGGCGAAGGTGACCGTGACGCCGTCGCTGTGCTCGGTGAGGCCGGTGATCGAGTCACCGAAGACGTACTCGACGCCGTCGCGCGTCGCGTCGTACAGGATGCGCGCGAGGTCGCCGCGAAGGACTTCGAGCTCGCCGCTCTGGTACGTGGCGGGCGTGACCACCAGCGGCCGGTCGTCACTGTCCACATAGGTCACATCGCCCATCCGGGTCGCGGCCGCTTCGACCGCGCCCAGGAGGCCCATGCGTTCGAGAACCCGCAGGGACGCGCCGCGGAAGTCGACCGCGTAGCCGCCGTCGCGCAGTTCCGGAGTGCGTTCGACGACCGTCGGGACGAAGCCGTGGCGGCGGAGCCAGAAGGCCAGGGCGGGGCCGGCGACGCTCGCGCCGGAGATGAGGACTCGGTTGTTCTGCATGCCGAGAACGGTAACCCGGATTTGGGCGATCGCGCAAGGCGTCTGCCTAAGACGTTTGTGCTAGGGTGCGGGCATGGGCAACAAGGAGTCACTGCTGGCCGGCGCGAAGCGCTGCCTGTACGAGAAGGGCTACGCCCGCACGACGGTGCGGGACCTGGCCTCGGCGGCGAACGTGAGCA
This sequence comes from Amycolatopsis sp. NPDC003731, assembly GCF_053586895.1. Taxonomy (NCBI): domain Bacteria; kingdom Bacillati; phylum Actinomycetota; class Actinomycetes; order Pseudonocardiales; family Pseudonocardiaceae; genus Amycolatopsis; species Amycolatopsis sp. NPDC003731. The sequence continues at coordinate 27,835 of NZ_JBSFNC010000117.1, forward strand.
TGGCGGCCATCGGCTACCACTTCGGTTCACGCGAAGCGCTGCTCAACGCCGCACTGATCGAGGCGAACCAGGAGTGGGGCGAAACGCTGGCGAAGACGCTGCAGGTGGAGACGCCGCCGGGCGCGTCGCCGGCCGAGCGGTTCGCGCTGATCTGGCAGCGGGTGATCGAGTCGTTCGGCGAGCACCGCCGGATGTGGGCGGTCAGCTTCGAGGCGTACTCGCAGCCGGACCTCGACGAGAACGTCCGTGCCCAGCTGGCGGACGCGCTCGAGCAGGCCCGCCACGGCCTGGCGAACCTCTTCCAGGGCCTCGACGACGAGAGCGCCGAGGCCCGGGCCGCCGGCACGGTGCACCAGGCCCTGCTGTCGGGCGTGATGCTCCAGTGGCTGATCGACCCGGGCCACGCCCCCTCGGGCGCCGACTTGGTGAGCGGCCTGCGCCTGATCGCGAAGGACGTCCTGACCTAGGTGTGATGTCCAGGGAGGTTGGTCAGCCGGGTGACCGGCGGCTTGCCGCCGGTTGAGCTGTGGGGTCGATGGTGATTGTAGAAGTGCAGCC
>NZ_JBSFNC010000118.1:0-28316 GCF_053586895.1 Amycolatopsis sp. NPDC003731
AAGGATCTGCCGCTGTCGACCACTGACGCGGCCGGACGCAAGACCACCACGGTCTACGACTACGCCGACCGTCCGGTCGACTCATACGGCCCGGCACCGGCGTCCTGCTTCACCGGTCAGGTGCCCAGTGGTACTTGTCCGGGAGGAATGTCCCACGGCCACAACGGCTATGACGAGGGCATCAACGGTCTCGCCGTGTCCTGGTACGACAACGGCCAGCTCTCCGGCGCGCCGAAGGCGTACACCACCGGACTCGGTACCGCGGACGGCACGTTCGTCAAGAACTGGGGTTCGGTGGCGCCCACCGCGGGAATTCCCGCGGACCACTATTCGCTGCGCGCGGCCGGCGACATCGTTTTCCCCGCCGCTGGTGACTACACGTTGCGGCTGCTCGCCGACGACGGTGTTCGCGTGTGGGTCGACGACCAGCTCGTCATCGACGACTGGATCAACACCACGGCGAAGTGGCGCCAGGGCGTCGTGCACGCCGATTCCGCCGGGCAGGCCAAACGAATTCGCGTCGACTACTACGAGTTCGATCTCACCGCCCAGCTGGAACTGCACTGGACCACCCCGTCCGGCACTCAGCAGCCCGTTCCCGGTACGCAGCTGCGGCCGCACTACGGGCTCAAGACCTCGACCACGGCGTCGGAATCCGACGGTGTCGCGGACAAGACGGGAACCACCAGCTTCGGTGACAGCGGGATCGACCCGGTGTACGGGCTGGCCACGTCCGGACTGGCCAACCCGTCGGGGCTGAAGGTCGCCGGGGCGGTCTCCTACGAGACGCCCGGCAGTGGCTACCTGCGCAAGACCGCCAAGACCATGGCCACCGGCGCGAAGACCACCTACTCGTACTACGGCGACACCGAGACGCGGGTCAACCCGTGCGTGGCGGGCAGCGCCGCGGTCAACCAGGGCGGCCTGGCGAAGCTGACCACGTCGGCGGCCCCGGCGACCGGCCCGGCGCGGGTCGACGAGCAGGTCTACGACGCGTCCGGGCGCGTGATCGCCGAGGCGACCGGTGGGGCGTGGACCTGCACCGGCTACGACAGCCGGGACCGGCCCGTCCAGGTCAAGGTGCCCGCGAGCACCGATGCCCCGGCGCGGACCGTGACCCACGACTACGCGGTCGGCGGGGACCCGCTCACCACCTCGATGAGCGACGACAAGGGCACCGTCACGACCACGGTCGACTTCCTCGGTCGTGAAGTGGGCTACACCGACGTCAACGGCGTGCGCACCAGCACTGTCTACGACCAGGCCGGCCGCGTCGCCTCCGCCACCGTCACCCCGCCCGACGCCGCGGACCGGCCGAGGACGATTTCCACGACCTACGACGATGCGGGCAGGGCCCTCACGCAGAAGCTCGATGGTCAGATCCTGGCCACCGTCACCTACGACAACGCCGGCGAGCTCGCCACCGTCGGCTACGCCAACGGCACCTCACTGGCATCGACGTCGAAGGACAACGCGGCCAGGCTGTTGTCCCTCGGCTGGAAGACCAGCGACGGCAGAGATCTGGTCAGCAAGGTCGGTCGAACGTCGGCGGGGACGATCATCGACGAGTCCCTCGCCGGCGTCGATGCCCGGTCGGACGCGCCCAACTACGTCTACGACGGGGTCGGTCGGCTGACCGAGGCCTACGTCACCGGGCACCACTACACCTACGACTACACCGCGGCCGCGTCCGCGACCTGCCCCGGCGGCACCCAGGGCAACGCGGGCCTGAACACCAACCGGATGCGCCTGCTCGACCAGACCGCCGCCGGCACCGCGGAGACCCGGTACTGCTACGACGCCGCCGACCGGCTGCTGGCCACCGAGGGTGCCACTGCTCTGTCCGGCTTCACCTACGACGCCGACGGCAACACCACCGGCTGGCAGGGAGCCGATGGCACGACCACGCTGACCTGGGACGGCTCCGACCGCAACATCGGCGTCAAGTCCGCCGGCCCGAACCCGGCGCTCAACGCCGACATCGCCTACACCCGGGACGTGACCGACCGGATCGTGCGCCGCGACCCGCGTGACTGCGACAACAACACCGTCGTCCGGTACGGCTACACGAGCGACGGCGACACCGCGGACTTGACGCTGTCCGCCGATGGTCGGCTCACCACGCTCGCGCTGACACTGCCCGGTGGTGTCCTCTACACGACGAGGGTCGGCTCCGACGGAGCGTTCACGCCGACCTACGACCACCCGTCGGTGCGCGGCGACTTGGTGCTGTCCACCGACTCCGCAGGCCACCAGATCGGTGAGCTGCGGACCTTCGACCCGTACGGGCAGCCGTTGACCGCCTCGGGTGCGGTCGACAGCCAGAACGTGCCGGACAACGCCCCGGGCTCGATGGACTACGGCTGGCTCGGCCAGTACCAGCGTCCCTACGAGCACACGGGCGCGCTGTCCGTGGTGCAGATGGGAGCCCGGCCCTACAGCCCGCTGCTCGGCCGCTTCCTTTCCGTCGATCCGGTCGAGGGGGGTTCCGCCAACGACTACGACTACGTCGCCGGCGACCCGATCAACGCGATGGACCTCGACGGCGGCTCCTGGTTCAGCTCGATCGTGAGCGTCGTGACCAAGGTGGCCGAAGTCGCCTCGTGGATCCCCGGACCGATCGGAACGATCGCGAGCGGGGTCGCCGCCGCCGGAAACGCCATCCAGGGAAACTGGGGAGCGGCGGCTCGGTACGGCGCGCAAGCCCTCGCCGGCGTCCTCACCGCCGGGATCGGAACTGCGGCGGTCGGCGCGGCGATCGGTGCTTACAAGGCGGTCAAGTTCGCCCGCGGGGTCGGTACGATCCTCAAGGCCGCGCGGCGTTCCCAGGGATTCGTGTACAAGGGCGTCAAGGCGACCTTCCGCCAGTCCCGGGTGGCCGGACGAATCTGGGTCGGTCCCCTCGCCAAGAAGACGGTCACGAAACGCGGCAGCGTCCGCTGGGTCTCCCGCAACGGCAAACGCCAATACCGATCTCCGGAGAACAAGGGACGGCGTGGCTGGCAGTCCAACTTCGAGTCCGGCCGCGTCAACAAGAAGTACACCAACAACTACCATGTACGACACTGAGTGGCAGGAGGTGTCATGACGCGTGACACGTCGAACGACTTCGCGTTCGCCGACCGGATCGCCGAAGTGATGGACGGGACGCGGTTCGAGGGATACCTCCACGTCACGGTCCCGGAGCTCGTCAAGAGCGATCGTGCCGACGGTGCCGCTTATGTCGACATGGTGTTCGCGCGACGGGATCCGGATGAGCCAGAACATTGGCGATACGAGGATCGCGCAGATCCGGGGACGGAAAGTGCCCAGGAGGAACTGGAAGCGGCGCGGCTCGACTGGTATGGCGAGCAGTTCGATTTGCGCTGGTTGGACAACGAGACGACGGCGAAGGTCCGTCTTGACGTATTCCACGAGGGGGACGAGCTCGCGTAGGGCGGTGACGTCGTACTGGCAATTGCACGATTGCGAGTCAACGGTGCAGTTCCCCAATCGTGCAACCCGCGGCGGAAGCACTAGTTACGACGGCCAGAACATGCGCGCGGCGGCCTGGCTGTCGAGAGCGTGAACGATTGCAAATATCCCAGCTAGATCGACTGGCGTCGACACGAAACGACTCGAACCAATAATCCGGAGGGTTCTTGGTTCGAGTCCAAGCGGGGGAGTGCAAGGCCCAGGTCCTCGACCTGGGCCTTTTTGCTACCCACGATTAGGGGCGATCTAGTGTCTATCTTGACGGTCGTCCAATGATCGGCCTGCTGGCCTGCAGGACCGGGCTGCCGCGGTCCGTTGGCTGGCCGCGTCTGCACAAAGACGCAACCCTGTGGGCTCGGCGGCTGACCGGGTGCGCCATGCCCGGGCGAACTTGCTGAGCCACCGCGTCTCGGTGGAGTAACTGCTCGGCGAGCCGGGCGCTGCGCTGCAGGACGTTCGGCCGGGGCACCCGCTGTCGGGTAGCGGCGCAACTCGCGAATCGCCGGCACCGCTTCGCGTGTCTGCGCGCGTCGTGCCACGGGGCCGGTCTACTTAGAGGGCCGACCTGCTGGTGCCTCGCGCTCGAGCCGAGGGAGCACTCCGAGCCCCGGTTTCATCGGGCGTCCGCTCGATGGTGTTCCGGAGAGAAGGGAAGGCGGTTGATTATGACTTCGCGTCGGGATCGACGACGTGACAGCGAGGTGTCGGATCACCGTCACGATCACGGGTTCCGTGACCGTGACGGCGGCCCGGCTGGTGACCGTCGTGGTGCTGGTACTCACAGGCCTCGCGAACCTGTACCCGCACTAGCCGGTCACCTAGCTGTCCGAGTTCGGCGGGGCTCGGCTCATCGAGTGAGCTCCGCCGAGCCCTTTGTCCTTCTGACGCGTACGCGTCAACACCACTGTAGACGCCTTCATGATCAACGCCAGTACCTCGATCGGCTCGGCGGGGCGTGTGATGCAGCCCGCATCGGCGTGCACGGCGTCTTACGCCGAGAGCTGGAGTCCGCGCGGTAGTAGCGGGACGCCGTGCCACAGCGACTGACCGTCCGTGATGAGGCGGATGCTGATGTTGTTCGGGTCGCTTGGGTGGGACTGGGCGCCGGCGCGTGGTGCGCTGGTCCTCAGCGGGGTGGCGCTGCTGGCCGGAGCGGTGGTGTTCTCCGGGTGGGTGGACTGGCCTGCGCTGGGCCGGTGGGCGCGCCCGCTGGCCGTGCCGCCGTCGCTGCCGCTGGGTTGGCGGTCGCGGTGGCGCGGCGGCGGGGAGAGCGGGCGCCACGGACCCGGGCGTCGGGGATGAGCTGGTGGGTCGTGGTGGCCGCCGCGATTGTGGTGGCCGCGGTGGGGTGGGCTGCCACCAGTTGGCTGCTCGGCGAGGCCAACCAGGCCGGCGACGTCGACAAGAGGGCATCGGTGCGGGTCGAGGCGATCAAGACCGGGCTCGGGATCGGCGCGGGCACCACCGGGAGCTTCGCGCTGCTGTTGGCGGTGCGGCGTCAGCAGCACAACGAGAGCGACGCGACGGAGAAGAACGTCACCGAGCTCTACACCAAGGCCGCCGACCAGCTCGGCTCCGAAGAGGCTCCGGTCCGGCTGGCCGGGGCTGTACGCGCTCGAGCGGCTGGCCCACAACAACCCTGGCCAACGCCAGAGCATCGTGAACGTCATCTGCGCCTACCTGCGGATGCCCTTCACTCCGCCGGACGAGCAGCTGCCGCCCGCTGACGACGAGCGGCAGCTGGAGAAACATCAGCGGCGGGCGCAGGAACGGGAAGTCCGGCTCGCTGCTCGACGCATCCTGCGCGAGCACCTCCAACCCGGCGTTCGGCGCACGTTCTGGAAGGAGATCGACCTCGACCTCACCAATGCCCACCTGATCGTCTTTTCCCTGCAGGAGTGCCGCGTCCGTACCGCCGGATTCAGCGGCGCGACCTTCACCGGCACGACCCGGTTCGACCGCGCGACCTTCACCGCCGGCGCCCGGTTCGACGGCGCAACCTTCACCGGCGAAGCCAATTTCGGCCGCGCGACCTTCACTGACGAAGCCAGTTTCGACGGCGCGACCTTCAAGCACTACGCCGGGTTCGGCGACGCGACCTTCACCAGCGCCGCCTGGTTCCGACGTGCGACCTTCACCGGCATTGCCCAGTTTCGAGATGCGACTTTCACCGGCCCCGCCGAGTTCGAACATGCGACCTTCCCTGGCGACGTCGGGTTCGCCCGCGCAACGTTCAACGATCGAACTTCCGGCCTCCCCGACGACGCTGCGAGCTCCGGGTGACCCGATGCGGTTTGCATCATCCAGTCGCGAGTTGATGCCGTCGGGAGTGCTGCTGGCGGGTTACCGGCCGATTGGGACTTCCCGCCAGGTTTCGATGGCTCGGCACAGGGTCGCGGCCGTGACGATCTGCACGCGGCGACCGGCCTTGTCGAGTTGGGGGACGAAGGCGCCGTCGCTGACCGGCGGAGAGGCAGGAGTCGAACGTGCGGTATTCGTTTTCGCAGGTCCGAGACCGTATGAGCGTGGTGGCCGCGATCAGGTGGATTTGCGGACGAGGCCGGTGTAGGCGGCGGTGGCGAGGGTGGCCAGGCCCCAGAGGAGGGCTTGGAACGCCCAGAGGGTGGCGGTGAAGGTTTGGCCCCAGCCGGTGATGGTGTCGAGGTTGCAGTCGATGCGGATGCCGGTGGTGCCGAGGGGGAGTCCTCGGTCGATGCCGAGGCCGATGAGTTCGACGGGTGAGCAGGGTGTGCCGGGGTCGGTGAGTTTGGCGGTGGCGGGTGGGACGCGTTCGGCGGCGTGGTGGCCGGGGTGGGTGGTGACGTCCGCTTGATGATCACGAACGAGGGAACAATTATGCTCCATAAACGGCGACGAGCTCACATCATGTTGTCGGCGGCAAAAGTCCCGCCTCGGCCGGGTCCGCTGGGTCGTCGAACGCACCATCTCCTGGCTGCTGCGGTGCAAACGCCTCGGGCTGCGCTACGACCGGACCGAACGCACCACGCCGGCGCTACTCACGCTGGCCTGCACCGTGATCAACGTCCGCCGGCTCATAAAAATCGAGCTCTGCGACCAGGTCTAACGCATCCATTAACTCATTTGGGATACATCGGTAGCTCCGTGTCGTTGGGTGGAGGTGACTGGTGAGCTTCTGAGTGCGGAGCAGGTCCTCGGGTCGGCACGGGGCCCCCGTCGCCACGAGGGAGATCGATCTCCTGGAGGAGGCTGCAGCCGCGTTGCTGACGGCACCATCGACGCCGGATGAACGAGCACTCTCGTCGGGAAGTGATCAGCCATCGGTGGGGCCGCCTCTTCAGAGGCGTTCGACGCGGTCGGCCTGCGGGCCCCGGTCGCTCTGACGCACCGCGTACCGGACCCGGTCACCCTTCTGCAGCGGCTCCGACCCCATGATCACGGACGCGTGGGCGAAGAGATCGTCGCCGCCTGCGTCCGGGGTGATGAAGCCGAAGCCGCGGTCGGCGTCGTAGCGCGCGACGACGCCCTCGCCGCCTCGTACGGGCACGTCCCGCGCCGCCGGCCCCGCGGCCGCGGCAGGTGCTGACCGCTGCGGCGCCGTCTGGAGCTCGGCGCCCCGGACCAAGTGCACGTCGCGGGCCTGCGGGCCCTTGTCTCCACTGGCCACCTCGTAGGCGACGCGGTCGCCCTCCGTGAGCCACGTCAGCCCCTCGGCCAGGGCCCGGGCGTGAACGAAGACGTCCCCGGCGCCGGAGTCGGGGTTGATGAAGCCGAAGCCCTTGTCCTCGTCGTACCAGGCCACCGTGCCGTCGGCACCGTCCGCGATACCGGCCGCAGCGGGTGAGCCGGCGCCTGCTCCCAGCGGGATCACGTGCCCGGCCTGCGGGCCGCGCTCGCCTTCGACGATCAGGAAGGCCACCCGCTGCCCCTCGGTGACCACCCCGCCGGTCACGATGGCGGAGCTGTGCACGAAGATGTCGGCGCCGCCGCCGTCCGGCGACGCGAAGCCGTACCCCTTGCCCGGCTCGTACCAGTTGATGGTGCCGAGCAGGCCCACGGCGCTGCCGGTGGCCGCATCGGCGGTGACGCGAACGCGCAGCGCCTGGGGCCCGCGGTCGTTCTCGCCGATCTCGAACACGACGGCCTGACCCTCGCGGAGCACTTTCCCGCCGCCGTCCCCGACGATCTCGGAGGCGTGCACGAACACGTCCGGCGAGCCGTCCTCGGGCGCGAGGAAGCCGAAACCACGTTCGGCGTCGAACCAACGGACGGTCCCTTGCGGCATCAAACGCTCCAGGTCGAGAGGGCGGGCACTGGCCCCCAGTCTCCCTGACAGACCTCCGGTCCGGCGGGCCGGGCCCACCGGGGACGGTGCGGAGCCACGGGCGGGCCGTTGGTTCACCTGGCGACACGCCGAGTTGAGACCAGGTTTCAGGCGCGAGATCTCGGACACCTTGGCCCGGATCAGCGCGCTCAGGCCTGACCTGGTTCAGGACGCACCACCGACAGCTCCGCTCTTCAACTGTGACCACAGACGGCGTGGTCGAGGTAGTCCGCCGGTGCCGGCTCAGGCCGGCGAACAGGACCCGAACCACCACCGCGAACTCAAGGACTGCGTCGGACGTGGTCGAAGCCGTTGTCCCCGAGGTCAGCACCAGCTTCAGGGAGCAGGGGGTTGTTCCGGGCTCCCCGGGCCGATGGACGTGGCGGCTCGGAGCAGGTCGGCGGCCAAGCGCCGGAGTTCCCCGATGTCCTCACTGGTGTTCTCGTACTGTGGGGGCCCAGGTGTTCCTCGCCGTGGATCGAGGAGGTCCAGTTCAGCAGGGACCGGGAGCGGTACTGGTTGTCCTGCCAGGGGGTCAAGTCCCGCCATTGCTCCACAGGCAACAGGGCAACGACCATGGCGCGGGCGTGATCGTGGAGTTCGAACCGTTCAGCCTTCTCAGTGATGAACATCAGGTTCCGCACCAGGGCAACGGCGACCGCGAGGGGCTGGAGTTCGGCGGCCTGGGTGATCAGGGTCCGATACGTGTCGGGGTCGGCGTTGCGGGCCACGGACGCGGCCAGTCTTGTGGTCGCGGCGAGGTTGATGGTCATCAAGGAGGGCAGGTCGGGGAACATGACCGCGTGCTCGGTAGCCGCCACAAGCCGCTGGTACAGGTCGGGTCGTACGGTAGTTCCTTGACGCGGGCCCAGGGGCGTGCGGAGTCCAGGAGTTCCTTGTGTTCGCGTGCCGCGCGCTGTGCCTCGGTCTCCGGTTCGGCTTCTCCTGGATGTGGTGGGTCTTCGGCCGTTTGGCCGTTCCACCGTTCACTCAATGCGGTGGTGGCACGTTCCAGTTCCGCGAGCGCGTCGGGCAGATCGTTGTTGTCGGCCAACGGATAGGCCGGGTGGGAGGAACTGCCCGGCCACCGTCCGGCGGCCGCGACGGCGGCGGCGGCCGCCTCCTGCACCCAGGCACACCGCGGGCTGGCATGGACCGATTCACCTGGTCGCGCAACGTCTGCCAGGCGTTGATCGCCTTGGCCACCACGGTGCGCTGCTGGCCGGCGACGGCGAAGAAATGCCCGACGGTACGGGCGGCGGCCAGGACCGCGCTGGATCCGGCGGTCTGGGTGCCGATCTGGCGGTGGTCGATTGGCGCTACGACGAGCGGGGCAGGCCCAGCTCGCTGAGCACCGCGGGCCGGACGATGACCTTCGGGCACGACCAGGCCGGGTTCGAGGTCGAGCGGATACTCGACAGCGGAACGATTCTCGCGCAGGCGTGGGATGTCAACGGCAGGCTGGCCGAGCAGACTGTTTCGACGGTCGCGGGCACCGACGGCAGCAGGCGCGCCCGTCTGCTCCGGGCACGCAAGTACCGCTATCGCGCCGATGGCAACCTGACCTCCATCGAGGACGAACTCGCCGGTTCCAGGTATTTCCAGTTCGATCAGTCGGGGCGGATCACCAGCGTCGAGGGACCCGGCGGGGTGGAGCGTTACGCCTACGACCGAGCCGGAAACGTCTCGGCGGCCGCTTGGCCGGAACCGGATACCACGCTTCAGGGCACGCGGAGTTATGCCGGCACCTTCTGGCGGTACAGCTGGAACGCGCAGGACCAATTGGTCGGCGTCGTCACGCCGGACGGCTCTCGGTGGCAGTACGTCTACGACCCGCTGGGGCGCCGATCGGCCAAACGGCGAAGTGGTGGAGGAGGTCGTCTTCGTCTGGGATGGCACCACGCTCGCCGAGCAGCGCCATTCCGGGGGAACGAACCTCACGTGGGATTGGGAGCCGGGAAGCTTCAAGCCGCTGACGCAAACCGAACGCAGCCAGGTGGCCGGCGCGCCGCAATCCTGGGTGGACGAACGGTTCTACTCGATCATCACCGACCTGGTCGGCGCACCCAGCGAGTTGATCGACGCCTCCGGGAACGTCGCTTGGCGGGCGGGCTCCACCATCTGGGGCCGCGCGCTGACAGAACCCGCAGCCGGACCGTCGACGCCATTGCGGTTCCCTGGTCAGTACTTCGACGCCGAGACGGGTTGAACCACAACGTCCACCGGTACTACGACCCGGACACCGGCCGGTATCAGAGTGCGGATTCGCTCGGACTCCAGGCCGGCCCGAGCCCGCACAGCCACGTGCACAACCCTGCCCAGTGGTTCGACCCGCTCGGCCTGGTGGAAGTCTGCGACGACGCGCTCGATGACATCTTCGACAGGCACGGCCCCGAGGCGACCCAAGGCATCGAGTACCAGTACCGCAGGATGAACGACGAGATGTCCGCGCTGCCGGAGGATCGCAACCACTGGATCCGCGACATCGGCGATGATCGCGCGCGCTGGGCAGGTCCGGTTGGCCGTGGAGGCGCTGGCGCTGGTGGAAACCGATGTCCCGCTGGTTTCGGTGGTGCGGGTGGGTGCCGAGGTCGCCGTTGTCCGGGAGTTGTGGGAACGGTTGCAGCAAGCGGTGCGCGAGTACGACCAGGCGCCGCGATCCCGCCGGATGACGATCGCACTGTCCGATGTGGAACTGCACGTCGTGCACACCGCGCTGGTGTTGGCGCCGCGGATCGTGACTTCCGAGGAGGCGTTCCACATTCGGACAGGGGCCTTCAAGGAACAGATGTCGTCCTTGGCCGACGGCCTCATCGCCGGGCCGGCCTGCACGCCGCCGAGGTCGGATAGCCACGGCCACGGCGTCCGTTGTGAGGAACATGATCGTCTTGCGACGCCCGGAACTTGACGCCGCCGGTCATCCGGACTGCTCGTCCCGGATTCGCCGCGGCTCGGTGAGACGGTCGGCAGATCGACGGGCACTCGCCAGCGGAGCGTCGTCCCGTCGCACCTTCACCGCCGGAATCGTGGAGCGTGGGTGTGATCGGAAAATAGAAACGAACAAAGTGTCGGACGACGAAATCTTCTGTCGAGTCGTGCGCGTTTCCGGGTCTGACGTTGCAGCGATCAAAACCGATCTTCGGCGCCCGTTGTCGGCGGTCCGTCACCTGTTCGGGCCAACCGTCGTTGACGGTCGCAGGCGAGTCGGGAAAGCTGGCTCGAAGCCATAGAAGGAAAGGGGGGTGGTGTGGACCCGGTTTCGATGATCGTCGCTGCGCTGGTCGGCGGAGCGTCCGAGGTGGCTGGTCAAGCCGTGAAGGACGCCTACCAAGGACTCAAGGCCTTGCTGACGCACAAGTTCGCGGGCCGGCCGACCGCGGAAGTGGCGCTGGCCGAGCACGAGAAACAGCCGGAGATCTGGCGGGAACCGCTGAAGGATCAGCTGACCGCGACCGCAGCCGACCAGGACGAGGCGATAGTCGACGCGGCCCGGAAGGTGCTGGAACTGGTGGAGTCGGCAACCGGCGGCGGAGGTAAGTACCACACCACCATCGGCGACAACGCGCAAGGTGTGATCGTCGGTGACAAGGCCAAGCAGAAGAACTACTTCGGACCTGCGCCGGAATAGTCATCCAGTGGCCAGACTGACTACGGACCTGCTCGCCGAAGTTGCCACAGCAGTCTACGCCAGGTTGGGGCCGGTCCCGGACGGCGCCGGCACGGATCGCTTGTCTTTCGAAGTCGCGCTGGCTCGTGCTGCCAACGCGTTCGCCCGCAACCATCCGCGGCTGGCACCCGCGCTCCTGGACCCGGAGTTTCTGACTGGTCAAGCCGTACCCGTGTTCGCGGACAGCCTGCGCCAGCAGGCTACCCCGGACCCTGTCGCGCTCGCGGCAGCGTGGCCGGATGACGACGATCCCGGCCGAAAGGTCCGGGCGGCGGCCGACTTTCTCCGCTGGCTGGACGCCGAACTGCGGTCCGAGCCGGCACCGGACGACCTGCCTGACGTCCTGGCGCAAGCCCAGAAGTACGACGTCACGATCGAGCGCGCGCAAGGCATCGCCATCGGCGACAACGCCAGGGTCCACAACGTCTTCAACACCTACTTCGACAGCGACTACGCCACCCTGGCGGAGTACTACCTGCCGCCGGAGGAAGTGTTCGAACGCGTCCAGGTGTCGGAGTTCGTGGGCCGGGCGAACCTGCTCGCGGATCTCGACGAATTCCTCGACACAGCAGACCGTGGCGTCTGGTTGCTGGTCGGCGAGGCGGGAGTGGGCAAGTCGACGTTCCTCGCCCACCTGGTCAGTGAGCGAGGATATCTGCATTTCTTCGCCGAACAGGCGCCGGGCGCAACGAATGTGAATCGCGCTGTTCATTCGCTGGCGGCCCAGTTGATCAGCCGATTCCGGATCGCCCCGTACGCCCAGCGGGACACCGTCCCCGGCCTGCTGGCCGCCTATCCGGACTTTCTGCGCAGGCTGCTGTCGGCCGCCGCGGCCGAGCTGGTGCACGGGGAACGCCTGGTCATCGTGATCGATGCGCTGGACGAAGCCGGCGAAGTCCCCGGTCAGAACGTCCTCGGCCTGCCCCGGCACCTGCCCCAAGGTGTCTACCTGGTGCTGTCTCAGCGGGACGAGAACGTCCCGCTGGTCATCGAGCCGGCGCCCCGGCGTGTCGACCTGCGTGCCCATGACGCCGCCAACCAGGACGACATGGTCGTATACCTGCGTCGGCAGAGTCGTGTACCGGCCATCGCCCAGCAACTGCGTGCCCGCAACTACACCACGGACGAGTTCATCCGGGTGCTGCTCGAAAACAGCGCCGGCAACTGGATCTACCTGCACTACGTGCTCCAGGAAATCATCGATGGCCAACGTGCCCCGCTCGACCTGGACGCACTGCCGGACGACCTGGCGACCTACTACATCGCCAACTGGGCGCGCTGGCGGGATACCCCGGAATGGGACACCATCTACGCGCCTCTGCTCGTGACGCTGGGAGCAGCCTTCGAGCCGCTTCCCCTGTCGACGCTGAAGCAGTGGTCGGGTGTGGACGCCGGCGACTACTTGCTGCGTCGTGTCCTACGGGACAAGTGGGGTGCGTTCGTCTACGAGGTCGCGGGTAGCGAGCGCCGATATCGCCTGTACCACGCAAGCCTGAACGACTTCCTGGCCGGCGAGCTCGTGCCGGACAAGTATTCTCCCTACGCCGAGAATCTCCTTACCGAACTGGCGGAGCGGACAGTTCAGGCTCACACGGACGTGGTGGCGGAGCTGAGATCGCGATGTGGCGGGAATTGGCCGGATCTTGCGAGCAACGACTATGCCCGCCGCTTCCTCACCGCGCACCTACGCCTCTCGGGCGATCTGGATGCCCTGTTCGAACTCGTGCAGAGCGTCGCGTGGTACGAGATGCAGATGTCAGCCGACTCCAGCGGCATCGCCTTCATCAACGACGTGGATCAAGCTTGGGTCGCGGCAGAGTCGCACAACCACTCCGCCCTCGCCGACGGTCACCCGGCTCCTCTGGTCGCCGACGAGATTCGATGCGCCTTGGCAGCCGCGCGCACCGGCGACATATCGGCCAACATCCCGGTTTCCCTGTTGGTCGCTCTGGTCGCCGGTGGTTCTTGGTCTCCCGCGCAAGCTCTCGCGGCAGCGAATCTGCAGCCGGACGATACTCAGCGCCGCCAGTCGCTCGCGGAACTCGTGACTTGCTTCGGGGAGTGCGGCTTCTTCTCCGACGCTCTCGAAACGGTCACCTTGATCGACGACGTGTCGGAGCAAGCTCGTTTGCTGGCCGAAATCACGCCCCATCTGCCGCCGACGTCAATGCGCCAAGCTCTGGCCACCGCATTGCGCATACCCAACGGAGCCTACATCGCGAGAGCTCTCGAGGCGCTTGCCCCGCGGTTGTCTTCGCCACTTCTTCACGAAGCCAGAGAACGCGCCGCGCTCATCGATGAGCCCCTCGACCGGCAGTGGGCGCTTGGCGCGCTGCTCCCCCTCTTGCCGGAGAGCGAGCAGGCCGACGCGTGGCTGGAAGTGCTGACCGCGGTTCGGCAGATAGCAGGGCCGTCCACCCGGTGCCGGATGTTCGCCGCGATGGCGGCCCATCTGGATGAGGCACGAAAGGCCGCGGAATTGTCGGACCTTCTCGCCATGACCGGGAACGTAGCCGATCCGCATGAGCAGGCGTCCTGCTGGCTGGCTCTGCTGCCGATGCTGCCCGAACCGGAGCGCATGGCGGTGCGCGACAACGTCATCCTGCTCACCGAACGGATCCAGGAGGCCCGCGAACGAATCAGCACGGCGCTGGCGGCCATCGCGGAAATGGCCGACGACCGGCGTGCGCCCGTTCTCGCCGACATCGTCGACCTCGTCGAGGCGGAGGCCGACGGCTCGGAACGACGTGACCTGCTGAACACCCTTGCCCATTACACCGGGTGGTACCACATCGAACTGCCGCTTTCCCTGCGAGTACGGGTTTTCCGTGCGGCAGCGAGTATCTCGGATAACTCCCACCGGCTGGAAGCATTCGGTGACGTGCTCGATGCGGGACTCGCTCCACCGCTCGATGAGCCCATCCTGTGGGACCTCGTCCGGTCCGTGGTAGAGGAGATGAGCGCGGAATTCTATGTCGTATTCGAAGCCATCAAACTGCTTCAGCGGCTTGCCCCGCTGATGTCGGAGGCGATGTATGCGGAGTTGCTTTCCAGCGCCAAGTCCATCGCCTCACCATACAATCGCAGAGAGGTCCTTGACGCGGTCAGCGCTCATGTGCCCCCGTCAGTCCACCACATCTGGCGAGAACTGATCCGTTCCGAGGAGCAGGACCAGCCCGCCACGCCGCCGGAGCCTGATGACGCTTCCACGCCAGTGGAACGTCATCCCGTCTCACCCACCGACATGCTGACCGCCATCTGGAGCACCCAAGCCGACGACGGGTACCACCTGGCCGCGGTACGTGCCGTCGCACCCCACGCGCCATCGGAGATGCTGCCGAGGATCATCGACACAGCGATGCGTCTGCAGAATCCCGGCCTTCGCGCCCGGGCCTTGGCGTCCTTGGCCAGCCGCCACCTTCCCGAGGATGTCACCCGTCAGGCGCTGTCGCTGGTTTCCTGCGTCGATGGGGAATACAACAGGGCGAGCGTATTGGTGTCCCTGGTTCCAGTCCTGCCTCCGGATTCGCTGGCGGACGCCGTCACTGTCGCAACGGCAATCGAGCATCCCTACAACCGCGTCCGCTCCCTGACCCACCTGGCTCGCCGCCTTGCCGGCCCTCTCCGGCATGAGCTGATCGAACACTGCGTGTCGTTCGTGATGACCAGCAGGTATCTCCTGCAGCGAGCCGAAGTGCTGGCTTTGCTTGCTCCGAGCCTCGACGATCGGCATCGACGTGATCTGTGCGAGCATGTATTGGCGGCCATCGACTCGACAGATGAACGCCGTTCCCGGCCGGACGCGCTCGGTTACCTCCTCCCGTTGCTCCCCGACTCCCTGATGCCTCGGGTATCGGCGATCGCCACGGCCACCTCCGACGTCGAGGAACGCATCCGGATGGTCGCGGTGCTGGCCGACCGGCTCCCAGCGGTTGAACGCGAAGACCGGCTCGCCGACGCGCTGGCCGAGGTGCTGGCAACGGCAGACGCGTTCCGCCGCGTGCAGAATTTCACCGCGATCCTGCCTCACCTGCCGGAACGGCTGAAAACATCAGACCACCTCGAGATGATCTTTGCCGATGCTCAGGAGCTGGCCACCGCCGGCATTTTCCTCGAAGGCATCAACCTGGCGGAGATCCTGCCTCACGTGGACCGGTCTTACCAGCTGCCACTGCTCCCCGAGGCACTTGCCGACGTCGCTCGGCTGGCAAAGCTCGACACCGAACGCGAGCGCGGGTTCCACCGCCTCTTGCCCATCATGACAACGCTGCCGCCTGCTGACCTGTATCCGCTGTGGAACAACACCCTCCTCGTCTGCGCACGTGGCTCGGCTGCGAGCCTGGTGCAAGACATCAGCTCACTGTGGCCGGTGCTCAGTTTGCTCGGCGGTCAAGACGCTCCGGCAGCGGTTGCACAGGTCATCCTTGACAATCTCTGATCTTTTCGCGGCTACGGCGCATCGCCGGTGGCAGAACGCTTTTCTGGCCGGGGTGCTCGTCTTCGGCTTGGCCGCGTTCGGCGGTGCGGCCTGGGCTGTCTACGTGCGAGGGATCGGCTGCGCGCCCTTCTGGCCGACGACCACGGGCTTTGGCTGCCGACGGCGACCGAGGACCACCAAGCCCAGCGACCGCACCGCCAGCGTCCGCAACCGAGCGGTTCCGGAGAGCCCGGAGCGGACGGCGTTCGCGCAACGCGCGCTCCGCCGGTTCCTGATCGCGACGGGGATCTGGTTCGCGCTGCTGATCACGGCCGCGGTCGTGCTGCTGGCGCTGGACCTGCTGTGGCCTTGGTCTTCGTCGTGGTCGTGGGCTCGCTCGCGCCCCTGCCCATCGCGCAGCTCTACTTCTCCCGGGTCCGCGCGGTGCTGGAGGACGAGCGACCCCCGGACGCTGGGCGGGCCGTCCGGGAACGGCCCGCCCCGTGAACTCAGCCGTGCGCCGCGGTGGCCGGCGGCATCAGCTTCGGGTACTCCTTCTGGAACTTCTCGATCATCGTGGCGGACGGGATGATCCGGTTCGGGTTCGCCTGGCTCGTCGCCTGCTTCTCGCCCCAGGCGCCCGCGGCCTTGCGCTGGTCCGGGGTGCCGTGGCTGTGGTAGCAGTCGCCGATGGAGGCGTCCAGGTAGGTGACCTCCTGCTGGGTGCGGGCGTTCCACGCGAAGCCCTTGGCGTGCGCGACGAAGTAGCCGCCGTAGGCGTCGGGGCCCATCTCGGACGACTCGTTGCGCGGGTAGTTCTCGTGGGCGAAGTCGACCTGGTGGCCGTACTCGTGCCCGACCACGGACTCCACCGAGACGTCGTCGAACCCGAGGACGTCGACGGTGTCGAGCAGGCCGTCGCCGAGCGCGACGCGCTTGCCGCCGAGGCTGCCGGCCGGAGCGGAGAACGCGTTCAGGGTGAGCAGCGGGTTGCGGCCGCCCTCCATCGCCGGGACTTCGTAGAGCACCTTGGTGGCGAGCGCGGCGGCGGTCTTCACCTTCGCCGGCGCGAGACCGAGGCCGAAGGTCTGCGCCATCTTCGCCTGGCTGCCCAGATCGGTGCCCTTCCAGGCGACGAGCTGGATGTTCCAGCTCTCGATGTCCCAGAAGCCACGCAGTTTGTCGATCGTGGCCGTGGCCCGCGGCGTGTACTGACCGTCGGTGCCGAAGACCTGCGGGGTCTTGTCGGACGCGACGCCTTGGACGTAGAGCTGGCTCAGCCCGGACAGCGCGTCGAGCGCCTTGCCTTCGAGCGGGGTGAGCTGGGCCGCGAGCTTGTTCGCGTACGTCAGCAGCGAACCCGCGGTGCAGCCCGGGATCGGGCCGTCCGCGGCCTGGCTCTGCGGGCCGATCCGCGGAATGGGTGACTCGATGAGCCGGTCGACCCCGCGCAGCGCGTCCGCGGGCAGGCCGTTGTAGAGATCGATGACGTATTGGTAGAGCTGTGCGACGTCTTGCTCGACGCCGGTCGGTTCGGCCGCGGCGGCCGGAACGGCCGTGGCGAGCGCCAGAGCGGCCGCGGTGCCCGCCGCCGCGAGTGTCCTGCCGAGAAATCTTGTCCGTTCGGGCAAAGCCGGTTCCCCTCTTTCCGTTTCAAGATCACCAAGCACCGCCACAGTAGGGCGGTGTTTGGCGACGAAACCGGCGCCGGATCAAGAACCCCGGAATGGCTCACGTCTTTCGAAGGGTTCCGGGGCTGCGGACCTCGGCCGAAAGTACTAGACGCCCGGTTTCGAAGACTTGGCGCACGACGCCGATCCACCACACGAACGTCAGCGCGATGACTGTCGGATTCTTCAGGAACAGCAGAACGGCCAAATAGGTCTGACGGGCGGACTCGGGCAGCAGCTTCGCCAGGACGTCTTCGGCCAGGACCTCGAAGACCAGGAAGGCCGCGCCCAGGAACGCGCCCTGCCACAACAAGCTGCGCCAGTGGTTCCGCGCGAACGTCCGGCCGGCGCTCAGCCGGAGGGTCCGGCCGCGCACGGCGATCCGCCAGATCGCGACGACCAGCGCGACCCGGGCGGCCAGCACGACGACCTCGGAGGCGAGGGCGACGCCGTGGGGGATCCGCGCGGTCCAGTTGACGACGATCAGGCGCTGGATCGACGCGACCGACGACAGCCCGAGGATCAGCCCGAGGTGCTCGGTGTAGCACCGCCAGGTCCATCTCGGCACCTCGAGCGCCAGCTTCAGTTCGCTCATGCCGCAACTCCTTCAGTGGGTGAACAATTTAGTTCAGTGTACTGAAATATCGAGCGAGGTAAAGTGACGGTATGGAAGGTCGGGACGCCGGACGTGAGCTGAGCACCGCGGTGGTGGCGTTCCACGAGGCGGTGGGAGCGAGCCTGGGCGTGACCGCGGTCGATCAGCGCGCCCTGGCGCTGATCGCGGGCGCCGGGTCGCTGTCGGCGGGCGAGCTGGCCACGGAGATCGGCTTGACCCCGGGCGCGGTGACGGGCGTGGTCGACCGCCTCGAGCGCGCGGGCCTGGCCCGCCGGGCCCCGGACCCGGCCGATCGCCGCCGCCTCGTGATCACGGCGGTGCCCGGAGCGTTCGGCCGGGTGTTCGCCGGTCTCGACGCGGCGATGGCGAAGCTGATGGCCGGTTATTCGCCGGACGAGCAGGCGGTGATCGCGGACTGGGTCACGAACACGGTCGGCATCCTGCGTGAACAGACCCGCCTGCTGGCGAAGCGGTAGCCGGCGCCGGTCACCTCACCCAGCGGCGGAACCCACCTTCGGCGTTGATGACCTGGCCGGTGATCCACGCGCTGTCGTCCGAGGCCAGCCAGCGGACCACGCGGGCCACCTCGGCCGGGGTGCCCCACCGTCCGGCCGGCAGGGCGCGGCCGACGCGTTCGGTGAGGTCCGGGCTCGCCCATCCGGTGTCGACCGGGCCGGGGTTGAGCGCGTTGACCGTGATCCCGCGATCGATCAGCGCGTCGGACAGGCTGAGCGTCATCTGGTGGATCGCGCCCTTGCTGATCGCGTACGGCAGTTCCTGGCTCATCGGGGCCAGGTGCTGACCGGAGGTGAACAGGATGATCCGGCCGCCCGGGCGCTGGTCGTCGTGGGCGGCGGCGAACGCCTGGGCCAGCAGCACGCTCGCGCGGGCGTTCACCGCCCAGGTCAGGTCCAGCTCGGCGGCCGTCACCTCGGCGAGGCTTTGCTCCGAGCTCCGGGCGTGGTTGGCGACCACCACGTCGAGCGCGCCGAACGCATCCACCGCGGCGGCCACCACCTGCCCGGGCGCCTGCGGGTCCGCGAAATCGGCGGCGACGTGCCGCAGCCGGTCGCCTTCGCCGCCCAGGAGCTCCACGATTCCGGCGTCGCCCGCGGGATCGGGGCCCCACGGCTGTTCCGCGTCGTGCGGGGACCAGGCCTGCACGAGTACCGAGGCCCCGGCCGCCAGGAGTTGCTCGGCCACGGCGAAGCCGATCCCGGCCCGGCGGCTGACGCCGGTCACCACCGCGACCCGGCCCTCGAGCGACGCACTCACGCCGTGCACCTTATCCACACGAGACGCCGCAGCCGGTCGGCGTGGAAAACTTCCTCCGGACCCGTGTCGATCCGCGAGCCGCCCGTTCGACCTGAAGGCGCACGGGCCCCGAAGCGGCCCGCCGGACGAGGAGGCTCAAATGGCGAAGTACCTGCTGATCATGCGGGGCACCGACGCGTCGAACGCGGCCATGATGGCGAACATCGACGAGATGATGGCCACCAGCCGTCAGTTCATCGAGGACCTGTTCAAGGCCGGTGTCTACGTGGCCGCCGAAGGGCTCGACGATCCCGCCAAGGGCGTGGTCGTCGACTTCAGCGGGGACACGCCCGTGGTCACGGACGGGCCCTACGGCGAAACCAAGGAACTCTTCGGGGGTTTCTTCCTGATCGACGTCGCCTCCAAGGAAGAGGCCGTCGAGTGGGCGACGCGGGTGCCCGCCGCGCCCGGGGCGAAGGTCGAGGTGCGGCGGGTGCCCGGCAGCGACGAGACCCCGAACTGATGGGCACCCCCGACGTCGAAGCCGTCTGGCGGATCGAGTCGGCGCGGATCGTGGCCGCGCTGACCCGGTTCACCGGGGATTTCGGGCTGGCCGAGGACGCCGCCCAGGAAGCGGTGGCCGAGGCGCTCGTCTCGTGGCCGCGCACGCCGCCCGCCGATCCGGCCGGCTGGCTGATGGCCACCGCGCGGCGGCGAGCGATCGACACCATCCGCCGCCGGGTGGCCTTGCGGGACAAGTACGCCGAGCTGGCGGCCGGCGAGGTCGTCCACGAAGAGATCGATCCGGACCGGATCGACGACGACGTGCTCGCCCTGATGTTCGTCAGCTGCCACCCGGTGCTCTCGCCCGAGGCCCGCGTCGCCCTGACGCTGCGGGTCGTCGCCGGCCTGTCCAGCCAGGAGATCGCCCGGGCGTTCCTGGTCTCCGTGCCGACCGTGCAGGCCCGCATCACCCGCGGCAAGAAGACGATCGCCGCGGCCGGGGTGCCGTTCGAGCTGCCGCCGCCCGCCGAACGCCGGGACCGGCTGGGCGGCGTGCTCAGCGTCCTCTACGTCATCTTCACCGAGGGAGCCACGGCCACGTCGGGCACCCAGCTCGTCCGGCCCGACGTGGCGTACGAGGCGATCCGGCTGGCCCGGACGCTTGCCGCGCTGCTGCCGGACGAGCCGGAGGTGCACGGCCTGCTCGCGCTGTTCGAGCTGACCGCCGCGCGCTTCCCGGCCCGGACCACCCCGGACGGCTCGCCGATCCTGCTCGAGGACCAGGACCGGCGGCGGTGGGACGTCTCGGCGATCCACCGCGGGCTGGCCGCGCTGGCCAAGGCCTCCGCGGGCGGCCTCGGGCCGTACGGCCTGCAGGCCGCGATCGCCGCCACGCACGCGGCGGCGCCCTCGGTCGAGGCGACCGACTGGGACAAGATCGTGGTGCTCTACGAGGCACTGGCCCGGGTCGCGCCCTCGCCGATCGTCGAGCTCAACCGGGCGGTGGCCATCGCCATGTCCTCGGGGCCCGCGGAGGCGCTGGCGATCGTAGACGACCTCGTCGTCTCCGACCGGCTCTCCGGTTCGCACCTCGTCCCGACCGTGCGCGGCGAGCTGCTGACCCGCCTCGGCCGTCGCCCGGAGGCGCGCGCCGAGCTGGAGCTCGCGGCGCGGTTGTGCGCCAACGAGCGGGAACGTTCGGTCCTGCTGCGGAAAGTGGCCGAGCTGGATTGAGCGCTCAGGAGCGGGGGCCGTCTCGCAGCACGCCCCGGACGTGGTCGGCGGACAGCGATTCGGGGTCGAAGCCGGTCAAGATCCACGTCGCGCCCGCCGCCGCGTACGGAGACGTGTCCTCACCGGGCTCGACCTCCGCGACGTAGTCGAACGGCCCCGGTCCCTCGCGCAACGCCTCGACCTGGGCCACGGCTTCGGCGAAGCGGTCGGCGGAGCCGAGGTTCACCGGGAAGTAGCCGTCGAGGCGCGCGGCCCGGCGCATCGGGCGGAGCTTGCCGGGGAAACCCGCCGCCCAGACCGGGATCCGGCGCACCGGCGTGGGCAGGAACCGGATGCCGTCCACCGTGTAGTGCTCGCCGTGGTGCCGTACGACGTCGCCGGACCAGGCGGCGGCGAGGATCTCCAGTGCTTCGTCGAGCATGCGCGCCCGCACCCGGTCGTCGCACTCCTCGCCGGTGCGGGAGAACTCCTCGCCGAACCGGTCGCCGCCGAGGCCGACGCCGAGGGTGAGCCGGCCGCCGCCGAGGCGGTCGAGGGTGGCGGTCTCGCGGGCGAGCTTGGCGGGGCGGCGGCGGGTGATCGCGCTGACCATCGGCCCGAAGCGCAGCTCCGACGTCGTGGCGGCGATCGCGGCCAGGGTGATCCACGGATCGGCCACCGCGGTCACCGGCTCGCGCCAGCGGAGGTGGTCCCACACGAAGAGACCGTGCCAGCCGGCCTCCTCGGCTTCGGCGGCGAGGCGGGCGACGAGCGCCGGGTCGGCCAGGGCGTCGAAGAGCGGGAGCCAGAGCGCGTGCTGTGGGGTCATGCCGGTAACGCTACGGACCGGTTCCCATCGGGAAAAGCAATGAAAACTGCTCAACTCGATAAGGGTTGCCGATGTTCGGTCGTGTAGCGGAACCCGCGCAGGGTCACGGTTCCGCCGAGGACGCGCACGCCGATCATGCGGCCGGTGAAGCCGGCCGCGACCTCGGTGGACAGGTACCGGCCGTCGAAGGAGCCCAGGACTTCCGCCCGGCCGTCGGCGTCCAGGACGGCGAGCTCGACGAGGTCCGGCTCGCTGATCTCCCGGAACGGGCCCGAAACCGGCGGCTCGAGCGCGCGGATCCGCAGGGACACCACGGAACCGGCCGCGACGGCGGTGACGGTCTGGACCGCCGGTCCGATCGCCACCGTCGCCGTCACCGTGGTGCCGTCCGCCGTGAGGCCGTACCAGTGGCGGTCGTCGATGCGGACGACGAAGGCCGCCGTGCCGCGGGAAACGTCGAGGTCTGCCACCGCGGTCCAGTACTCGTCCAGGGCCCGGGTCAGCAAGAATCCACTGAGGACCAGTCCGTCCGGACCGGCCTGGTGCACGACGGGACTCGCGCCCGGAGCCACCCAGCGCGGGTGCAGCTCGGCGAAGCCGTCCGTGAAGCTGTTGTCCGCCGGGGCAACCGTGAACCGGGTTTCGTCGACGACGGGCCAGCCGTCCACCCAGTCCACCCCGGCCAGGAACGTCTCGCGGCCGTTGACGTGGAACTGCGGTGTCTTGCCGCGCGGCCGGACGCCCAGGTACACCATCGCCCAGCTGCCGTCGGCGCACTCGACCAGGTCGGCGTGCCCCGTGTTCTGCACCGGGTGCGTGGTGCTGCGGTGGGTCAGGATCGGGTTCGCCGGCCCGGGCTCGTACGGGCCCTCCAGCGTGCGGGCGCGCGCGATGGTGACGGCGTGGCCGCGTTCGGTGCCGCCTTCGGCGAGCAGCAGGTACCACCAGCCGTCGACCCGGTACAGGTGCGGGCCCTCCGGTGCGGCGAGGCCGGTGCCGTTCCACAGCAGCCGCGGCTCGGCGAGCATCGCTCCGGTTCCGACGTCGATCGGGACGCTCGCGATGCCCGGCAGGTCCGGCCGGAACGAGGCCCACGTGAGGTGGCAGACGCCGTCGTCGTCCCAGCAGAGGTCCGGGTCGATGCCGGTGGTGCCGGGCACGTGGACCGGGTCCGACCAGGGGCCGGCCGGGTCCTCCGCCGTCACGATCAGGTGGCCGCGGCCGTCGAGGACGTTCGTGGTGACCAGGTGGAACCGGCCGTCGTGGTGGCGCAGGGTCGGCGCGTAGATCCCCGTGTTCGCGGCGCCGTCGGACGGCGGCAGCTGGCTCGGCCGGGTCAGTGCGTGCCCGACGAGCTCCCAGGAGACGAGGTCCGTGCTGCGCCGGATCGGGACGCCCGGCACGTACTCGAAGCTCGAATTCGCCAGGTAGTACCGGTCGCCGACCCGGCAGATCGACGGGTCGGGGTGGAATCCCGGAACGATCGGGACCGTCATCGGTGGCTCCTCACGGGTGCCCGCCGCCGTCCGCGGCGGGCACCCGCGCGGGTCAGGCGGTGCAGGTCTTGTTGCGGTTGATGCAGTTGACGACCTGGTTCATGATGCTCTGCGACATCACGTTCGCGAAGTCGTCGTGGTCGGACAACGGGTTGTGCTCCTCGGACGGGAACGAGTCCACTTTGTACTGCTTCTTGACCTGGACGTCGTGCGGGATGTCGTAGACCAGCGTGATCCGCAGCTCCGGCACCGCCTTGAACCCGGCGGCGCAACGCCCGGCCGCGTCCGGGAACACGATGTGCGTGCGGTGGTTGGCGCTGTCGGTGTTCTTGCCGTCCCAGCAGCTCGGGAAGTCGTGGATCCGCTCCACCTTGCTGCCCTGCGGGCAGATCGGGTACTTGTCGGTCAGCCGGTTTTCGAAGCCGGTGCAGGTCCACGCGGCCCGGGTGTTCTTGGTGCCGTTGATGGACGGCTTGGCGTCGCCGGACAGCGCGCGCAGGAACTTCGGCATCGCGACGACCTTGCCGGCCGCGCTGCCGCGGAAGGTGATGCCGACCTTCGCCGGGCGCTGGATCTGGCCGTCGTTGTCCGGCAGCTCGTTGTTGGCGTCCGGGCCGGGCAGCGGCGGTGTCGCCGTCGCGCCACCGTTGTTGCCGCCCTGGCCGAGCGTGCAGGGGGCGAGCGCGTCGAGGCCCTGCGGCTTGGCGGCGGTGCGGCCGATCGCGATGGCCATGCGGTCGATGGTGGCGACGCGCTTGTCCTTGAGCGGGCCGAGGATGGCGTTCTGGACGAAGTTGGGTCCGCCCTGGCCCTGGGTGCTGACCAGGCGCTGGTTCGCCTCCTGGAGCTGCGTGTTCAGCAGCTGCAGGTTGCGGTCCACTTCGGCCTTGGCCGACGCCGGGACGGCGGGGAGCTTGCTCGCGACGTCCGGGCAGGTGATCTGCTGCGCCGCGCCGCCGGGGGCGCCGCCGCCGTTGCTCGCGGGGTTGCCGCCGGTGCCGGCCTGCTCCTTCAGCGTGCAGGGGGCGAGCACGCCGAGGCCCTGCGGCTTGGCCGCGGTGCGGCCGATCGCGATCGCGATGCGGTCGATGGTGGCGACGCGCTTGTCCTTGAGCGGGCCGAGGATGGCGTTCTGGACGAAGTTGGGGCCGCCCTGGCCGCGTGTGCTCACCAGCCGCTTGTTGGCCTCGTCGATCTGCGTGTCCAGCAGGTCGAGGTTGCGGTTGACCTCGGCCATCGCCGAGTCGGGGACGTCGGGCAGCCGGCTGGCGACGTCCGGGCAGATGATCGCCGGGGAAGCGGCGTCCTGGGCGGCCTGGTCGCGGTCGCCGTCGGCGGGCTTCGCGGGCGGGTTCTTTTCTTCGTCCTCGGTGTCGATACGGACAACCGGCCAGAAATAGGCCGATTTGTCGCCGTTTTTGCACGTGGTACCGGCGGCTTCGAGGCTCTTGTTGTTCGAGTCCGCGTTCGACGAGAGGTTGCCGACGTAGTCGTGCAGGTGCTGGGCCCCGTTGCGGACCCCGGGCTGCGCGACGAAGTTGTCCGGGTTGAAGTGCTGGTTCTCGTTGCGGCCGCAGTCCACGGTGAAGGTGCCGGTGGACGCCCCGCGCGCCTTCGCGGGCTCCCGGTTGCTCGGCGGGACCTTGAGGATGTCGATGTAGAGCGACGGGTCGGCCGGGTCGGCGCTGGCCTGGCCGGGGGTGCCGAACGTCGTCGACACCGCGATGCCGCCGGCGGCGACGGCCAGCGCGAGGACACCGGTGGCGATCTTGGTGCGTCGGGAGATGCGGTGCTTTCCCGCGTTTCCGGGCATGAAGGGACTCCGATGGGTTCAAAGGGGAGAGAATCCACTGGCCCGACACCAGTGGCACGGTTCTCTGTTAGCGATAACAATGTCCACCTTGTGAAGAGCCAACCGATTCTTTCCGGGGACTCAACCGGGGGCGGGCACGGCGTAATCGTGACCCGCGGGCGCCCCGTTGTCCAGTGCTTTGTCGCGTGAGGAAAGAGTTCGGAAATGTGGTGAACCGCGGTGAACCGGGAGCCGTGTACCCAGGTGAGGCGTGGAGTGCGAGGTCAGCTGTCCAGCATGGTCAGGCTCGGTGTCTCGCCTGGTCCGACCGGGAAGTAGGCGAGGAAGGTGACGCCGTCGCCCTGGGGGTCGAACCGGGCGATCCGCGCCGATTCGGGCTCGTGGAAGACGTCGCCGGGGGTCAGCACGGTTTCCGGCTCGCCCTCGATCTGGAAAACGGCGGACCCCGTTTCGATGCTGCCGAACACCGGTCCGTTGTGGACGTGGAGGCCGAGGTGCTCGCCCGGGGCGATGGTGATCCGGCGGATTTCGACGTGATCGATGACGCGCGGTGCCGGGAGCTGCTGGTCCAGCAAGAGCGTGCGGGTGAAGGCCGGGACGGTGGCGGGCTCGCCCTCGCCCGCCGGCTCGCCGATCTCGGTGGGGGTGCCGTCGGCGGGCAGTTCCTCGATCGCCAGGTGCGTCAGCGGCGTCGTGTCGGTGGCGCCGTGCCAGTGCCATTCCCCGGCGGCGACGCGGACCGTGTCGCCCGGCCGGATCAGCCGGGCCGGGCCGCCGCGGCGCTGGACGTAGCCGGTCCCGTCGGTGACGACCAGGACCTGGCCGAGCGGGTGCCGGTGCCAGTGCGTGCGGGCGCCGGGGGCGAACTGGACGCGGTCGACCCGGGTGCGGGACGGGCCTTCGGGGACGGCGAGCGAGGTGATCCACGCGCTGCCGGTGACCGCGTCGGCGGGGGCGGGGGTGCCGGCAGCGGGAACGTGACGGACGTCCACTTCGGTCCTCCTGGGGGTCAGTGGGCGGTGAGCAGGGCGAGCACGCCGGAAACGGCCTGGTCGAACGGTTCGGGGGAGCCGGCGGCGCGGGCGAGCACGTACCCGCCCTGCAGGACGGCGACGATCGTGGCGGCCAGCGCGGCGGTGTCCAGCGACGCGGAAAGTTCGCCGGCGGCACGGCCTTGGTCAAGGACCTCGGCCAGCCGGGCGCGCATCAGCGTGAGGGTCTCGTCGACCGGAGCCCGCAGGTCCGGGTCGGCGACGATGTCCGGGTCCTGCGTGAGCCGGCCGATGGGGCAGCCCTTGAGCACCTCGCGCTCGCGCCGCAGGTAGGCGGTGATGCGCTCTACGGCGGTGCCGGGCGTGCGCAGCTGCGCGTCGGCGGCGGCCAGCAGTTCCTCGCCGCTGCGCCGCACGGCGGCCAGCGCGAGCTCCTTCTTGCCGGCGAAGTGGTGGTACATGCTGCCCTGGCCGGCGCCGGCGCGCTGCTGGATGGCCTTGGGGCTGGTGCCGACGTAGCCGCGTTCCCACAGCAGTTCGCGGGCGCTGTCGACGAGCTGGTCTCGGGTTCCCATGGGCGCTGACTGTACATACTAGTAGGTACAGAAGCAACGCTGTCACAAACTCCCGCTGGGCGGTGTCTTGAGGCCGATCAGGAAGGAGAACGTCATGGACCTAGCACTGTGGATCGCCGCCGGTCTGCTCGCCGTCGTGGGCTTGACCGGAGGCGTCACCAAAGTGTTCGTAGCCAAGGAGAAACTGGCGGGCATCCGTGGCGGCGAATGGACCGCCGGCGCCGCTCCCGGGTTCGTCAAGAGTCTCGGAGTGCTCGAGCTGCTCGCCGCGCTCGGCCTGGTCCTGCCCGCGGTGACCGGGATCGCGCCGGTGCTGGTGCCGGTGACCGCCGCCTGCTGGGTCCTGCTGATGGTCGGTGCGATGATCACCCACGTCCGGCACGGCAGTGCCGGGTTCGCCACGCTGAACCTGGCCTACCTGGCGGTCGCGGCGTTCGTCGCCTGGGGCCGGTTCCCGGGATGAGGGGAGCAGACGTGATGACCGAGGCCTTCGTCGCCCACCGGAACCTGCTGTTCACCGTCGCCTACGAGATGCTCAGCTCGGCGGCCGACGCGGAGGACGTTCTTCAGGAGACGTGGCTGCGCTGGGCCGAGGTCGACCTCGCCGAGGTGCGTGACGAGCGCGCGTACCTGGTCCGCATCACGACCCGGCTGGCGCTCAACCGCCTGCGCACGATGCAGCGCCGCAAGGAGGCGTACGTCGGGCCGTGGCTGCCGGAGCCGCTGCTGACGACGCCGGACGTGGCAGAGGACGTCGAGCTCGCGGAAAGCGTGTCGATGGCGTTGATGCTGGTGTTGGAGACGCTGGCGCCGACCGAGCGCGCGGTGTTCGTGCTGCGCGAGGTGTTCGACGTGGGCTACGACGAAATCGCCGAGGCGGTGGGGAAGAGCCCGGCGGCGGTCCGGCAGATCGCGCACCGCGCGCGCCGCCACGTGGACGCGCGCCGCCCGCGCGAGGTGGTGTCGGCACGCGAGACGAGGGCGGTGCTGGAGTCGTTCCAGCGGGCGATCGAGGGCCGCGACCTGCAGGGGCTGCTCGATCTCCTCGCGCCGGACGTGGTCCTGCTGAGCGACGGCGGCGGCGTGAAGCAGGCGGCCCTGCGCCCGGTTTCGGGCGCGGGCAAGGTGGGCCGCTTCATCATCGGAGGTATCGGCAAGACGGAGATCGAACTGACCGGCCTCCCGGTAACGGTGAACGGAAACCCGGCACTGGCCATGCACGTGGACGGCGCGTTCGACGGAATCATGGCGATCCGCGTGGAGGGCGGCCGGATCAGCGGGCTTTATTTCGTGAGGAACCCGGAGAAGCTGACCCGGGTGGCCGCCGAGACACCGTTGACCCTGCGGTGACGGGAGTGCCGGCTGTTCACAAGGAGGGAGCTGGGTGGTCATCCCGTCGCCTGAGGCCGTGAAAATCGCTTTGAGCCGGGCCCGCAACCCACAGCGCAGAGCGGGCCGACTACGCAAGCTTGCGGGCCGACGGCAAGACGCTGT
>NZ_JBSFNC010000119.1:0-27883 GCF_053586895.1 Amycolatopsis sp. NPDC003731
CGGTTCGTGAGCACCGGGGACCCGGGCTGGCCGCGGTACACGACGGCGGACCGCGTGACGCGGCTCTTCGACGACGTCTCGACGACGGTCAGCGACCCGGACCGGGAGCAGCGGTTGCTGTGGGACTGAGCCGGGGCGGCCCGAGACCGCCCCGGCTCGAGCGTCAGACGGTGATCTTGTCGACGTTCGGGCCGCCGTTGGCGGTCGTCGCGGTCGCCTTGATCTTGTTCGTCCCGGCCGTCAGGGTGACCGGGATCGAGACCGTCTGCCAGGTGTCCCAGTTGCCCGTTCCGCCGAACGCCACGGCCGAGGCCACCTTCGTGCCGTTGACCGTGATGTCCATCGGGCGGTTCGCCGTGGTGCCGTTGGCGAAGCGCAGGACGACGTTCGCGCTGCCCGCCGCGGCCGCGGGCACGGTGAATTCCACCGCGCTGCCGACCGCGTTGTCGTAGTTGACGAACCCGGTGCCGGTGAAGCCCGCGTGGTTGGACTCCGCGACGCCGTTCGTGATCGTCGCGTCCTCGGCCTGGTAGTCCACCGGGTCACCGGGGCCGGGGCCGGTCGAGCCGTCCGCCGGGATCGTCTTCGTCCCGGTGTTCCAGCCCGCGACCCGCACCGACGGCGCCGCTCCGTGCAGGTCCGCGGTCCGGTACGTCGCCGTCAGCGTCGTCGACTCGCCCGGCCACAGGCTGACCTGGTTGTCGGTCCACCGGACCGGCAGCACCGGCGCGCCCGCCGTGCCGACCACGTGCGCGTCGACGAAGAACGCCGGCACCTTGCCCGTCGAGGGGTTCGAAAGCGTCACCTTCGTCGTCGTGGTGCCGTCGGCGTTCGCCGTCGAGGTCGCCGAAGACCCGAGCGTGACCGAACCCAGCGAGTTCAGCCCGGAGAGGTCCGCGTACGACGTCGTGGGCGTGTAGTACCAGTCGCTGTTGCCCCAATCCAAGGTGTCGGCCTTGGTGGACAGCCAGTACACGTTCCGGCTGACCTCCTTGCCCGAGGAATCCGTGAGCACCAGCTTCGCCAGGTACGTCGTCGACAGCCCGCTCACCGAACCGATGGTCAGCGCCGTCGTCTTCGCGCCGTCACCGCCCACCGAAACGCTCTTCGACTGGT
The DNA here is from genome assembly GCF_053586895.1 of Amycolatopsis sp. NPDC003731. Lineage (NCBI taxonomy): Bacteria > Bacillati > Actinomycetota > Actinomycetes > Pseudonocardiales > Pseudonocardiaceae > Amycolatopsis > Amycolatopsis sp. NPDC003731. Next base: position 1,117 of record NZ_JBSFNC010000119.1, read on the forward strand.
CGAACTTCGACGTCCCGTCCAGGTTGAACAGCTGCACGCGGGCGGTCAGCCCCGACGCCGCGTCGTGGTTGTGGTTGACCACCACGACCGACTTCGTGTCGTACGAGTACTGGATGTGCAGCGGCTCGTTCGCCTTCTTGGCCCCGAAGTACGAGCCGTTCTGGTCGAGGTAGGCGTCGAACAGCTGCCAGTGCAGCGACGTCCAGCCGCTGTTGAGCATCCAGTAGATGATCCCGGTGGCCGGGTTCGAGCTGTCGCTGAAGTTCCGCGAGTGCGACTCGAACTCGGCGCGGACGTTCTCGTACTGCGCCAGCTGCGCCTTCCGGACGAAGTCGGCCAGGCTCGACGGCTTGCCGTAGCGGCCGGTCAGCGCGTCGCCGAAGAGCTTCAGGTTGGCGAACGTCGAAGACGACGACCGGTGGTACTGCGCGGTCGACGGGCTCTTCCACATCGTGTCGAGCTCGCTCGCCGACATCATCCGCTTGAGCGTGTCCATCGTCGGGATGTCCGGCCCGGCGCTGGTCTCGGAGTTGAAGCTCCACGCACCGCCGAGGTCGCTGTGCGCCTTGTCGTACCAGTAGTTCGGCGGGACGTAGTCGTACGGCCCGTTCATCTTCATCCCGGACGACCCCAGCTGCGGCGACGACTTCGCCGACGCGGCCGGGACCACCGGCGTCGCCCAGTCCGCGGCGGACAGCGCGTCGAGGTAGTTCTTCTCGATCGTCGCGTCGGGGGCGAAGTCACTGCCGATGAGGAAGGAGATGACGCTCGGGTGGTCGCGCAGCCGCTCGGCCTCCGCGGTCATCGACGCCTTCGCGATCGGGTAGTCCGCGGCGGTCCACGGGTCACCCTTCTCGCTGCCGTTGACCTGGCCCTCCCACTTGTCGCAGCACTCCCAGCCGGGCAGCGTGAGCACGCCCATCCGGTCGGCGAGGTCGAAGAACTCGTCCGGCTCGATGTGGCCCTCCAGGCGCACGGTGTTGAGCCCGAGGTCCTTGACGTAGGCCAGCTTGTCGGCCGCGAACTGCTCGTTCCAGCGCAGGAACAGGTCCGGCGAGTAGCCGCCGCCCTTGATCAGCAGCGGGCGCCCGTTGATCGTGTAGGACCGGCCGCCGCTGGCGTTCTTGTTCGCCGTCACCGTGCGCACGCCGAAGCTCGAGTGCGAGGAGTCCGACGCCGTCCCGCCGACGCTCGCGGTCAGGTCGAGGTCGTAGAGCGGCTGCCCGCCCATCCCGGCCGGCCACCAGAGCTGCGGGTTGTCGATCCCGACCACGCCGAACGTGACGGTTTTCTTCTCCTTGGCCGCCAGCGAGACAGTCTGGCTGATCGCCCGCCCGGCGACCGTGCCGGACACCGTCGCCGAGACGGCGGCCCCGGAGTCGTTGCGGACGTCGGCCTTCACCGTCAGGTCGGCGTGGCTCGTCCCGGTCAGCTTCGTGACGACGTGGCCGCCGCGCAGCGCCACCGGGCCGCTGCGCCGGACCAGGACGTCCCGCACGATGCCCATGTTCTGGTCCGGCGGGGTCTGCGCCCAGTCGATCCAGCCCATCGACAGGTCCTTGTTCGGGTCGTTCGGGTAGACCTTGAACGCGATGCTGTTCGTGCCCGCCTTCACCAGCGCGGTGATGTCGAGGTCGTGGCGGGTGTAGGCGCCGTTGACCTGCGTCTTGTCGGCGACGCGCGTCCCGTTGACCCAGACGTCGGCCTTGGACAGCACGCCGCTGAAGTCGAGGTACGTGCGCTGGGTGGTGTCGGCGACCGTGAGGTCGGTGCGGTACCACCAGGGGACCTGGAAGTCCGCGGTCGGCACGTTCTTCATGTTCGTCGAGTAGAACGGGTCGGCGTACTTGCCGTTGGCCAGCAGGCCGGCGTAGACGGTCGAGCGCGGGCCGACCGGGTACCAGCCGGCGGTGTTGTAGCCGGGCTTGGAGACCGCGGCGTCGTCGCTGACCTGTGCGGACGTCTGGATCAGGAAGCCGGGGACCGCGGTCGCCGGGGCCGCGGCCGCGACCACCGCTCTGACCGGTTCCTGCCCGGTGGCCGGTGCGACACTGGCGCCGCTCGCCGCGACGGCCAGCACCGCCGCCGCGAGGAGAGTCCGGGTTCTTCTCTGCCGATAGCTCACTAGCGCGCCTCCTAGGCACCCACGGCGGCGGGGGACAGCGGACCATCGTTAGGGAACTTTCCTAACAATTGCGACGATCGTAGCGGCCCGCTCACGCCGGGAACAGAGGCCGTTTCGTCAGACCCGGGCCGCCTGCCACGCCGCGGCGGCCCGCAGGGCCAGCAGGAGCGGCAGGGAACCGTCTTCCCAGAGCCGTTGAGGAAGTGCCTCGCTGAGCGGGACACCGCCGGCCAGCGCGGCGCCGATCGCGGCGAGGTCGACGTCGAAGAGCGTCAGGCCGGCGCTGTAGAGCCGCTCGCCGCTGACCGGCCGGCGCCGGGCGACCTCGGCGCTGTCCACCGCCAGCTCGGTCCGTCCGAAGAACTCCGGCTTGGCGCCGCGTTCCATCCAGCGCGCGAAGCCGACCACCTTCGTCTCGCGGACGTCCTCGGGGGTCAGGCCGCTCTCCTCGCACAGCTCGCGTTCCATCCCGGCGCGGACCGCGGTGTGCAGGAACCGGCGCCGGCCGCCGTCGGGCGTGCGCAGGTCGCGCGGCTCGAGCGAACCGCTGCCGGAGGGGGCGAGCAGCAGCCCGCTGACGGAGTTGAGTGGCGACTGCCGGACGGTGACCAGCTTGCCGTCGGTGGTGAAGGCGACCGTCGAGACGCCGACGAGGTCGGCCAGCGCGCTGCCGCTCAGCTCGCGCAGCGCGCCGGCGCTGTCGGTGAGCTCGGCCTTGCGCAGGTCGTACTCCTCGCCGGTGCCGGTGCGGGTGATCCGGAGCGCGGCGAGCTCGTTCGAGCAGACGGCGTCGAAGAACCGCGCCCGGTGCAGCCGGATCGGCGCGGGCCGGGCCCCGGTGGCGGGCAGCGGCTCGCCGCGCATGCCGACGATCGGGCCGTTGAACAACAGGCGGCCGCGGGCCCGCAGCGGCAGCACGTGCGGCGCGGTGGCCTTGAGCGACGGCGGCAGCCGGTACGGCTCCTCGGCGACGTCGATGGTGTGCCGCTCTTCCCACAGGTCCCGGTCGATGGCCGCGCTGACCAGCGCGGTCCCGCGGGCGGGCACGGCGAGGTAGGCCGACTCCGGGTAGGCGGCGGGCGGCGGCAGTTCCGCGGTGGGGAAGGGAGCGGCGATGGTGGTGAACTCGAACCCGGCCCACCGCCGGCGCAGCAGCCGGACGTCCCGGGTGAAGGTCGCGACCCCGAGCGCGAGCGCGACGACCGAGAGCACGACGCCGACGGCGCTGGGCAGGATGGTGACGACGCCGAGCACGACTCCCAGCCCGGACGCGGCGAGCGGCCACTCCCGGGCGCCGAGGAAGCCGAGGTAGTCCGCTTTGGCCCGGGCGCGGCGCGTCAGTTTTCCCATCGCCGCACTGTTTAGCACGCCGGGCGCGGGCTTCAGGCCTCCGCGTCGAAATAGACCCAGTGGCCGTCCTCACGCCGGAAGCGGCTGTTCTCCTCCAGGAAGCCGTCCCGGCCCCGGTGGCGGTAGTGCGCCCGGAACTCGACGGTGCCCTCGGCGTGCAGCAGGCCGCCGCCGGTCCGGCCGAGGATCTCCAGCCGCGTCCACTCCTGCCCGGGATCGAGCGTGAGCTGCCGCGGCCGCGTGCCGGGGTGCCAGGTGCGCAGCAGGTAGCCGGTGTCACCGACGGCGAAGGCGCTGAACCGCGACCGCATCAGGAGCTCGGCGGTGGGAGCGGTGAGACTGCCGCTGTGGAACCGGCCGCAACAGGCGGCGTAGGACTCGGCGAGGCCGCACGGGCACGGAGCGGGAGGCATCGGCGAATTCTGCCACGACCGTCCACTCCGGACTCAACCGGCGTTGACCGGCTTCCCGCTCTCCCGCGCCTCCTGGGCACCCCGCACCGCGAGCCGGTCGGCGCGCTCGTTCTCCGGGTGTCCGGCGTGGCCCTTGACCCACAGCCATTCGACCGTGTGGCCGCCGATCGCCGCGTCCAGGCGTTGCCACAGGTCCGCGTTCTTCACCGGGGCGCGCGCCGCCGTCTGCCAGCCGTTGCTCTTCCAGCGGGGCAGCCACTGCGTGATGCCGTTGCGCACGTACGTGCTGTCCGTGTAGACGCGCACCTGCGACGGCCTCGTCAGGCTCTCCAGCGCGCGGATCGGCGCCGTCAGCTCCATGCGGTTGTTCGTCGTCGGGGTGGCTTCGCCGCCGTACAGCTCGCGCTCGTGCCGGCCGTAGCGCAGCACCGCGCCCCAGCCGCCCGGTCCGGGGTTCCCGCTGCACGCGCCGTCGGTGTAGATCTCCACGTCCACGCGGCGACCCTACCGGTCGCGCCCCTCGCCCCGGGCCGCCACGCCGGGTTACGGTGAACCTCCGGAGGGGAACCATGAGCGGGCACGACGACACGGCGGAGGGGGCACTCCTGGCCTACCTCGCCGACGCCGATCGCGAGTACCTGCTCGCCCGCGGCACCCGGCGCCGGTTCCGCGCCAACGCCCTCGTGCTCATGGAAGGCGACCCCTCCGACCACGTCCACGTGCTGGTCTCCGGCTGGGTGCGCGTCTCCACGATCGTCGAGGACGGCCGCGAGGTGCTCTTCGGCCTGCGCGGCCCCGGCGAGGTGCTCGGCGACCTCGCCGCGGTCACCGGGCGGCCGCGGTCGGCGTCGGTGCGCGCGATCGAACCCTGCACCGTCTTCCAGCTGACCGGCGCGGAGTTCGTCGACGTCCTGCACGCGCGGCCGGCGATCGCCATCGCGACGATCAAGACGGTCGCCGCACGCCTGCGCAACGCCGAGTCCGCCCGGATCGACGCGGCCGCCTTCGACGTCAGCCGCCGCGTCGCGGTCGTCCTGGTCCGGCTGGCCGAGGAGCGCGGCCGGACCGTGCCGGAGGGCGTGGTCGTCGACGCGCTGTCGCAGGAGGACATCGCCGCGCAGATCGGCGCCGCCCGGCGTACCGTCGCGCGGGCGCTGCGGGTGCTGCGGGAGCGCGGGATCGTCGAGACCGGCCGGCGCCGCTTCCTCATCCGCGAGCTGCGCGTCCTGCGGGCCTTCGCCCACTCTGAGCCAAACGGCACACAAGACCGGTGACAGCAGGCCTCTGACCGGCGGCGCCGCCCGGCGATCCTGGACCCGGCCGGGAAAAAGAATGCGATGCCACCCGGCCGGATTTTCTGATCAGCGAGGTCGGGGAGCCCGTGCCGTGAACGCCCACTGCAAGATTCCGACCCCCGGTGAAATCGGTCTTCGCCGCGTTCGTGGCCGGCGCCCTCGCGGGTTTCGCGGTGGCCGCCGGAAGCGCGGCGGAACCGGCAGGTCCGGCGTTGCACGGCTCCGCGCCGCTTTCCACCTCGGCCCGGGTACAGCGATGAGGAGGTGTGTCTGATGGAGAGCCACTCGATCTGGGCCCTGATCTTCGGGTGAACCGACCTGTGGTGAAACCGGCCGGCCGGCTCGTGGGGGGTCGGTCGGCCGGTATTCCCGAATGCCGGCGGTCGCGATTTTTGCTGCTTTCCGAGAACGGGAACTGGTAACGTGGGAAAGTCTGCCGCGGGGGGACGAGGGGGTGGGACGACGGACGAGCACACCTCCCCCTTCGTGCGCGAGCTGAACGAACTGCGCCGCGGCCGCGGTCTCGACGCCGCCGATCTGCACCAGCGGATCGGTCCCTGCCTGCGGGCGGCCTGCGCGATCACCGAAACCGACCAGCCCGCCGCCGCGCGCCAGAAGCTCGTGCTGCGGCTGACCGAACTCTGCGGACGGCTCCCGCCGGACCTGAAGCTGGCCGCGCTGGCGGCGCTGGGCCTGCACGAAGAGGCCGCGGGGGAGTTCCTCGACCGCCGGATCTCGTGGCTGGCCAGCGTCCTCGACCGCGACCCGCGCACTGCCCGCCGCCGCATCGACCTGGCCTTCCGCCGGATCGACGAGCTGCTCGGCGCGCCCGCGCCCCGCCGCGACCCGCACCCGCTGGCCGGCTGGTACGTCGAGTCGATGAAGGCGATGCTCCGGCTCGACCGCACCCCGGCGGAGCTGCAGGAGGAGCGCCGGATCGTCGCCGAGGTCGACGAACTGGACGAGCTGGTCCTGCCGTTCAGCGTGCCGGCCGAACCGGGCAGCGACCCGGTGCCGGACATCACCGCGGACGCGTTGTTCGGCGGCGAAATCGTCGAAGCGCGCCAGATGTCGGCCAGCCACGCGCAGTTCATCATGCGGTTGCCGAACCCGCTGCGGCTCGGCCAGCGCCACGAGTACGGCATCCGGTTCACGCCGCGGCGCACGGAACTGCGGCCGTACTACGCCATGACGCCGTTGCGCCGCTGCGAGGAGTTCACGGTGCGGGTCCGGTTCGACCGGTCGGCCCCGCCGTCGCGGGTGTGGCGCCTCAACGGCGTCCCGGGCCGGGTGGTCGACGACGGCATCGACTCAGGTGACGCGCTGACCGTCAACCGGGTCGGCGAGGTCGGCCTCGAGTTCCACGACCTGCACCAGGGCTTGAGCTACGGGCTGCAGTGGTCGTTCGACTGACACCGGAGTCCGGATACTGGGACGTGGAATAGCCGCGCCGGCCCCGGGTTGGCACAGTCGTAGCCGACGGAAAAGGGGCCCGCGATGAGCACGTTCACCCAGGAGTGGCAGGACTGGAAGGCCCGGCGCGAGACCGACCTGGCCGAGCCGCACGGCTGGCTGGCGCTGGTGTCGCTGGACTGGCTGACCGGCTCCCCGCGCGAGTACCCCGGCATCCCGGGCCGCTGGTGGCAGGACGCCGACGCGGCGTACGTCGACCCGGCCGGCGCCTCCCTCTCGCACGACGGCGAGCCGATCACCGACGTCCGGCGGTTCGAGCTGGTCAACAGCGGTGCGGGCACGCGCGTGCTGTCCGGTGACGTCGAGATCGAGGTGGCCCGCCGGTCCGGGTACCTGATCCGCGTCCACGACCCGAAGGCCGAGGTGCTGCGCGAGTTCCGCGGCGTCCCGGCGTACGAGCCGTCGCCGTCGTGGGTGCTGTCCGGGCGGTTCGAGCCGTTCGACGCGCCGCGGCCGACCACCGTGGGCGCGGTCGTGGAAGGCCTGAGCCACGTCTACACGGCGCCGGGTGTCGTCCGCTTCTCGCGCGACGGCGTCGAGCACACGCTGACGGCGTTCAACGGCAAGGACGGTGGCTTCAGCATCCTGTTCACCGACGGGACGAGCGGTGTGACGACGTACGCCGCCAACCGCTCGCTGCCGGTCGGGGCGCCGGGCGCGGACGGCACGGTGACGCTGGACTTCAACCGCGCGGTGAACCTGCCGTGCGCGTTCACGGACTTCGCGACGTGCCCGCTGCCGCCGGCGGGCAACCACCTGCCGTTCGCGGTCGAGGCGGGGGAGAAGATCCCGTACGAGCGCGGGTGACTCCCCCGCCGGCCTCACCCGGTCAGTGGGCCACGTCGATCACGACGCGGTTGGGCGCGGTGAGCGTGAAGACGTTCACCGCGGTCCGCGACCGCACGCCGAGCCCGATCGAAACCTGACCTTCGAAGTCCCCGGTGACGGCGACGGCCATGACGTTGCGCAGGTTCCGCGTCCGGAACTTCGTCGGCCCGGGGTAGGTCGGGTTCCCGTTTTCGTCGTGCGCGGCGGCCGGGTGGACGGCGACGTCGATGAAGAACTCCCCGGTGAGCCACACGATTTCCCCGCTGGCGTCAGCGGTCAGCTCGTCGACGAGCTGGTAGGAGACGGTCGGCGCCGGCCCGCTGGTGAGGTCGAGCACGACCCGGTCGAACCCGGTGTTGAGCCCGGTCCGGATGTTCGTCATGGTCGGGGTGACGGGAGCGGCCTGGGCGGGTCCCGCGGCGGCGGCGAGAATCCCGCCTCCGGCGATCAGCAGGGCGGCAGCGGCGAGCGCGCGCCACTTCGGTCTGGACATGGTGGGCCTCCTGGCGGAGAGAACCGATGGGTGTCCCAGCGCTGGGTGCGCTGGAGACGCCCGGTTCGTCCGCGAAGTTGCCCCGGTGTCCTCTATCGTTACCCGGCTGCTTCGTCCGGGTCCGCGACCTCGTCGACGACACCCCACCAGAGGAAGTCGCGAGCGCGCGTCGCCGCGACGAGGCGCTGCCGGTCGCGCAGCTCCGACGCCTCCTCCGCGGCGGCACCGCTTTCGCCCGCCCGGGCCGGGAACTCGACGACCAGCACGGCCTGGAAGTCGAGCCCCTTGGCCCGGTGCACGGTGCCGACCTTGAGGTGCTCGTCGGGGGCGCCGGAGTAGTCGTCGAGGGACAGGACGGGGATGCCGGCCTCGCGCAGGATCCGCCGGCACCGGACGAGGTCCTGGCGCTGGAAGACGATCAGCGCGGTCTGCCCGAGCGGGGCGTTCAGGCCGGCGATCCGCCGGGTCAGTTCGGCCGCGAGGTCCGCTTCGGTGCCGCGCCAGGACACCGCCGTCCCGCCGGTGTTGCCCGCTTCGGCGTTCTTCAAGGCGATCCCGGACGCGCCGTCGAGGTCGTCGACTTCGTTGCGCGCGTCGAACCGCTGGGCGAAGGCCAGGACTTCGGTGCGGTTGCGGTAGTTGACCCGCAGCACCTCGCCCCGGCCGAGGACCGGGATGCCGGCGTCGGAGAGCCGCCAGCCGCCCGGGTAGACCTGCTGCTGGCCGTCGCCGACGAGAAGGAGCTGGTTCGGGCCGGTGCCGGCCAGCTCCTTGATCAGCCGGAGCCCGTTCAGGGTGATGTCCTGCACCTCGTCGACGACCACCGCGGCGTACCGGGTTTCCAGCGGCTCCCGACGCAGCTCGGCGAGCGCGATGTCGATCACGTCGTTGTAGTCGTGCAACCCGCGCTCGGCGAGCATCTCCTGGTAGGTCTCGTAGAACTGCCACACCGCGGCCTTCTGCTCGCCGCCCAGCCGGACCTCGCGCCCGCGCCGGGTCGCCGGACGGCGGTATTCCTCGAGCGTGGTGAACCCGCGGCCCTTGATGACCCGGTCGAGCTCGGTCCGCCAGTACTCGTCGTGCCGCTCGATCGGCTCCAGCACGGCGCGGTGCCGCGACCAGGCCCGGCCGAACGCGGTCCGCACCCCGCGCGCGTCGACCTCGACCGGCCGTCCGCGTTCGGTCAGGAACCGGCGCACCCAGGCGTGGAGGTGCACGAACTCGGCGCGGCCGCCGAATTCCGGGGCCAGCCGGCGGAACGCGGCCTCGTGGACGGGCGGCAGGGTGCGCACGAAGGTGGTGAAGAGAACGGGACCGGAGGTCCGCCGGGCGACGTGCCGGAGCCGGTGCAGCGCAACGACGGTTTTCCCGGTCCCGGCCGGTCCGCTGATCCGCGCCGGCCCGCGGTAGTCCCGCGTGACGACCGCCCGCTGGTGCGGGTGCAGGAAGGTGAGCCACGAGTCGAACGGCCGCAGCTGAGCGGCGGCGACCTCGGCCTCGACGAGGGTGCCGGCGTCGAGGAATCCGGCTGCCGCCTCACCGGCTTCGGGCGGCTTGACGCGCAGCGGGACGTAGCCGTCGAGGATCTTGGCGGCCTGTTCGCCGATCGCGTCGATCTGACGCCGGTCGAGGTGCGGCGCGGCGGGCTTGAGCAGCTTCGCCAGCTCGGTCTCGGCGACGACGCGGAACGGGCCGGGGTCCCGGACGGCCCGCTTGGGGCCGGGGGTGACGAGCACGAAGTGGACGGCACTGCCGGTGAGCTCCCGGCCCCGGCCGTCCCGGATCCCGGCCCAGCTCTCTTCGGCGTGCCGGACCAGGGCATGGGGACTCGGCGGCGGGCCGGCGGCGATGGTGACGGCGAAGAGGCCCTCGGGGCCGATCAGGAAGGCGTCGGCGCGCGGGCCGGCCGGTTCGGCCCGCACCAACAGCCGCCGGCGACCGGCGGTCTCGACGAGCAGGGCGGTGAGAATCCGGCGGCGGTCGCCGTCGAGCTGCGGGATGTGCTCGGTGAGCAGGGCCGAAGCCTGCTGCTCGAGCACCCGCTTGGCGTGCCTGGTGAGACCCACCGGCCCTCCCCGTCCGTCGCGCGGTCACCAGCCGCGCTCGCGCCACTCCTTCAGCTTCGGCCGCTCCGCGCCCAGCGTCGAGTCGTCCCCGTGGCCCGGGTAGAACCACGTCTCGTCCGGCAGTTCCCCGAAGAGCCGCGTCTCGACGTCGTCCAGCAGCGACGTGAAGTTCTCGGGTGACGACGTCTTCCCGACCCCGCCCGGGAACAGCGAGTCCCCGGTGAACAGGTGCGGGTGACCCGCCGGGTCCCGGTACAGCAGCGCGATCGAGCCCGGCGTGTGCCCGCGCAGGTGGATCACCGACAGCGTGACTTCGCCGACCGTCAGCGTGTCGCCGTGCTCGACCAGGAAGTCCGGCGGCACCGGCAGCGGTTCGGCGTCCAGCGGGTGGGCCGCCGTGTTCGCGCCGTTCGCTCCCGCCACCGCGCCCAGCGCCTGCCAGTGGTCCTGGTGCTGGTGCGTCGTGACCACCGTCTTCAACGACGGCCGGTCCGGGCCGTGGCCGATCAGGTCGGAGATGCGGTCCGGGTCGTTCGCCGCGTCGATGAGCAACGCCTCGTTCGACGCCCGGCACACCAGGAGGTACGCGTTGTTGTCCATCGGGCCGACGGACAGCTTGGTGATGGTCAGCGCGTCGAGCGTGCGCCGGGTGGCGTCGCCGCCCGGGTCGACGTGCCCCGTGTAGGTGTCCACGATGTTCACCGTGCACACGGTAGTCGTTTCGCTCCAACCGGTTCCACCCGCACAAGCGGGCGCTCACCGCGCCACGTAGGCTCACGGCGACCCCAGCCCAGCCGACCTCAGGACGACCGTGCCCACCTCCCCGACGCCGCGCCGGATCAGCTGGGACCTCCTCCGGGTCGTCGCCGTGCTGGCCGTCGTGCTCGGGCACGTCACCCACCAGGGTGCCCTGCTGCACCCGGAACTCACGGGGTACCCCTTCCGGGTGACAGCGCAGTTCGGCGCCGCGATCCTGCTGGTGATCTCCGCCTTCTTCGTTTGCGCCAGCCTCCGCAAGGGCAACCCGCGCCGGTGGCTGTGGAACCGCGTCGCGCGCCTCGTGCCCGCCTACCTGGTCGCCGTCCTGCTGACCTACGTCGTGACGCGGTGGGCCGCCATCTCCTTCAGCGGCCTGCCCTACCCGCCCGGCGTCACCGGGTTCCTCTTCGGCGTGCCGCAAGGCCCGCCGACGGACCCCTCGCCGTGGTACATCCCGACCTGGCTGGACCTGCTCGCCAACCTCGGCATGGTGCAGGAGTGGGGCGTCCGGTCGGAGACGTTCTACTACCTCGACGGCTCCTACTGGACGCTGCCGGTGCAGCTGCTCGCCTTCACCGGCGCCGCCCTGCTGTGGCCGCGGTCGTGGCGCACCCACCGGCTGACCGCCGCCCTGCTCTGGGCGCTGATCCTGGTCCCGCTCGCGCTGCGGTTCCTCGTCTTCGCGCCCGGGACGGCGAGCCCGGTCGTCGAGACGTTCTACTACGGCCTCGGCCTGCACCGGCTGCACGTCTTCGCCATCGGCGTGGCGATCTGGCTGTGGGCGCAGCGGCGGCTGAAGACGTGGCACATCGCACTCTTCGTGCTCGCCGCCGTGGCCGCGCAGGACCTGCAGGTCTTCCCGTTCCACGTCGCGCTGCCGCAGGACGCGCAGCGCTGGCCGTCCACGATCGGGTTCGCCGTGCTGCTCCTGCTGGTCTGCGTGGCCGCCCGCGGCCCGGACTGGCGGTTCCCCGGACTCGCGCGGATCGCCCCGGCCGTCACCTGGCTCGCGGGCATCTCGTATGGTCTTTACCTGGTGCACCAGGAACTGGGCTACATCCTGGCCCGCACCCTGCTCGACCTCGGCCTCCCCGGCTGGCTGCGGCTCCCCGTCGTCGTCGGCGCCGCCGTGCTGGCCGGCTGGGCGGTCACCGCGGGGGTCGAACGCCCGGCCCACCGGTGGCTCACCAGACGTCGAAAGCCCGAAGAACCGCAGGTCAAGGACGTGGAACCCGTTTTTGTCGGTGGTGGCTCGTAGCATGGATCGCGGCCGCCCGTGCAGCTTGACACCGGGTCGGCGACCGCACTGAAGAAGACATTGAGAGGACCCTGGCGTGGCTGATCGCCTCGTTGTTCGCGGTGCCCGCGAGCACAACCTCCGCGGCGTGGATCTCGACCTGCCCCGCGACAGCCTGATCGTGTTCACCGGCCTGTCCGGGTCCGGGAAGTCGAGCCTCGCCTTCGACACCATCTTCGCCGAAGGGCAGCGCCGCTACGTCGAGTCGCTCTCGGCGTACGCCCGGCAGTTCCTGGGCCAGATGGACAAGCCGGACGTCGACTTCATCGAGGGCCTCTCGCCCGCGGTGTCGATCGACCAGAAGTCGACCTCGCGCAACCCGCGCTCCACCGTGGGCACGATCACCGAGGTCTACGACTACCTGCGCCTGCTCTACGCCCGCGCCGGCAAGGCGCACTGCCCGACCTGCGGCGAGGCGATCAGCAAGCAGACCCCGCAGCAGATCGTCGACCAGGTGCTCGCCATGGAGGAGGGCACCCGGTTCCAGGTGCTCGCCCCCGTCGTCCGCGGGCGCAAGGGCGAGTACGTCGACCTGTTCGAGAACCTGCAGCAGCAGGGCTACGCGCGCGTGGTCGTCGACGGCACGGTCCACGCGCTCACCGACCCGCCGAAGCTGAAGAAGCAGGAAAAGCACCAGATCGGCGTGGTCATCGACCGCCTGACCGTGAAGGCGGCCTCGCGGCAGCGGCTCACCGACTCGGTCGAGACGGCGCTGCGCCTGGCCGACGGGCTGATCGAGCTCGAGTTCGTCGACCTCCCGGAGAACGACCCGCACCGGATCCGCGGCTTCTCCGAGAACCTGGCCTGCCCGAACGGCCACCCGCTGGCCATCGAGGACCTCGAGCCCCGCTCGTTCTCCTTCAACTCGCCCTACGGCGCCTGCCCGGAGTGCACCGGCATCGGCATCCGCAAGGAGGTCGACCCGGAGCTGGTGGTCCCGGACGACGAGCTGTCGCTGGCCGAGGGCGCCATCGCGCCGTGGTCGGGCGGGCAGAGCGCGGACTACTTCATCCGCCTGCTGGAGTCGCTGTCGGAGACCATCGGCTTCCGGATGGACACGCCGTGGCGGCGGCTGCCCGCGCGCGCCCAGAAGGCGGTGCTGCACGGCGTCGACGAGCAGGTCCACGTCCGCTACAAGAACCGCTACGGCCGCCAGCGCTCGTACTACGCGAACTTCGAGGGTGTCATCCCGTTCCTCGAGCGGCGCCAGGAGCAGACCGAGTCCGAGTACATGCGCGAGCGGTACGAGGGCTACATGCGCGAGGTGCCGTGCCCGGCCTGCCAGGGCACCCGGCTCAAGCCGGAGATCCTCGCGGTGACGCTGCAGCACAAGACCCGCGGCGACATGTCCATCGCCGAGGTCTGCGCGCTGTCCATCGCGGAGGCGTCCCAGTTCCTCGACGAGCTGGAGCTGGGCCAGCGCGAGGCGATGATCGCCGGCGCGGTGCTCAAGGAGATCCAGGCCCGGCTGCGCTTCCTGCTGGACGTCGGCCTGACGTACCTCTCGCTCGACCGCGCGTCCGCCACACTTTCGGGTGGCGAAGCGCAGCGCATCCGGCTCGCGACGCAGATCGGCTCCGGCCTGGTCGGCGTGCTGTACGTGCTGGACGAGCCGTCGATCGGCCTGCACCAGCGCGACAACCACCGCCTGATCGAGACCCTGACCCGGCTGCGGAACCTGGGCAACACGCTGATCGTCGTCGAGCACGACGAGGACACCATCCGCTCCAGCGACTGGGTGGTCGACATCGGCCCGGGCGCCGGCGAGCACGGTGGCCACATCGTCCACAGTGGACCGTACAAGAAGCTGCTGAAGAGCAAGGAGTCGCTGACCGGGCAATACCTGTCCGGCCGGCGCCGGATCGAGGTGCCGGCCATCCGGCGGCCGATCGACAAGAAGCGGCAGCTGACCGTGGTGGGCGCGCGCGAGCACAACCTGCGCGGGCTGGACGTCTCGTTCCCGCTCGGCTGCCTGGTCTCGGTCACCGGCGTCTCCGGCTCGGGCAAGTCCACGCTGGTGAACGACATCCTCGCGACGGTACTGGCGAACAAGCTCAACGGCGCCCGCCAGGTGCCGGGCCGGCACACCCGGGTGAACGGCCTGGGCAACGTCGACAAGCTGGTGCGCGTCGACCAGTCGCCGATCGGGCGAACCCCGCGGTCCAACCCGGCCACCTACACGGGTGTCTGGGACCACGTCCGCAAGCTGTTCGCCGCGACCACCGAGGCGAAGGTGCGCGGCTACCAGCAGGGCCGGTTCTCGTTCAACGTCAAGGGCGGCCGCTGCGAGGCGTGCGCCGGCGACGGCACGATCAAGATCGAGATGAACTTCCTGCCGGACGTCTACGTCCCGTGCGAGGTCTGCAAGGGCGCCCGGTACAACCGGGAGACCCTCGAGGTGCACTACAAGGGCAAGACGGTCTCGGACGTGCTCGACATGCCCATCGAGGAGGCCGCGGAGTTCTTCGAGCCGATCAAGGCCATCCACCGCCACCTGCAGACGCTGGTGGACGTCGGCCTCGGCTACGTCCGGCTCGGCCAGCCCGCCCCGACGCTGTCCGGCGGTGAGGCGCAGCGCGTCAAGCTGGCCAGCGAGCTGCAGAAGCGCTCGACCGGCAAGACGGTGTACATCCTCGACGAGCCGACCACCGGCCTGCACTTCGAGGACATCAGCAAGCTGATCGGCGTGATCAACGGCCTGGTCGACAAGGGCAACACGGTGATCGTGATCGAGCACAACCTCGACGTGATCAAGACCTCCGACTGGATCATCGACATGGGCCCCGAGGGCGGCTCGGGTGGTGGCACGGTGGTCGCCGAGGGCACCCCGGAGCACGTGGCGGACATCGAGGACAGCTACACCGGCCAGTTCCTGAAGACGGTCCTCTAGGCCGGCCGGCGGCTACCGCTCCTTCCCGGTGGTCTGGTGGACCACCGGGGAGAGCGGGCCGTAGTGCAGCGTCCGGAGCCGGAAGGCCGACTGCTCCTCGCCCGGGAGCAGTGAGAGCGCGCAGGTCGTCACGTCCGGGTCGGTCACCTCGACCGGGCCGAAGTCCGGCTCGCCCGGACGCCGGATCTCCAGGAGGAACCCGGCCTCGTCGCTCGAGCGGTCGGCCCAGGTGAACGTCACCGTGTCACCCGAGGTGGTCGCGCGCAGTTCCGTCGACACCGGACCGGTGAACGGCTGTTCCCGGTAGTAGAACGGCGTCTCCGGGATCAGGTCCGGGTGGTGGTAGCTCGTCGTGTGGGCGGGCAGGAACCGCAGCGTCGTCCACGGGCCCGCCGGGTCGTTGGCGTAGTCGACGCGGTGCCCGGCGTCGTCGTCCGGCCAGCTCAGCACGATGTCCGTAGGCGTGGTCAGGGTCGCCGTGAACGAGGGCGCCGGGGCGGAGCAGCCCACGGCCAGCAGCGCGACCACGGCGAGGGGTTTGACGGGCACGGCGGCCTCCCGGAACGGCGGGGGCGGCGGTGCGGACGTGACCGAGCTTAGGAAGCCGTCCGCACGGCGACAAGATCGTGCCGATCACCGGGACACACCAATCCGGCGGCGAACCGGCACCGAACGGCGCGAAAACCCGGCTGAACCGTTTCGCGCCCGCCGCCGTGTTCTGGGTGTCGAGGTCCGCCGGATGGCGGAGCCGCCCTCACCGAGGAGAGAACGTCATGAACCGTATCCGGCCGGTGGTCGTCAGCGCGGTGGCGCTGTTCGCCGTCGCCTCCCTGTCCGCCTGCGGTGACATGGCGGGCGGTGCCCAGGGGCCGCAACACGGGGAGCCGGGGCACAAGATGCTCCAGGTCGCCACGGTCGACGGGGTCGGCGCGGTGGTCACCGACGCCGACGGCAAGACGCTCTACCGGTTCGACAAGGACCTCTCCTCGCCGCCGACGTCCAACTGCGACGGTGACTGCACGAAGTCCTGGCTGCCGATGCTGGCCGGGGTCGCCACCCCGATGCTCAAGGGCATCCAGGACACCCAGGTGGGCACCGCGACCCGCAAGGACGGCAGCAAGCAGATCACGCTCAACGGCTTTCCGCTGTACGAGTACGCGGGCGACAAGGCCGCGGGCGACATGAACGGCCAAGGCGCCAACGGCACGTGGTTCGCCGTCGCGCCCGACGGCAGCAAGATCACCGCGAAGAGCAAGGCCGGCGGCGCCGGGTACTGACAGACGACGGGTTTCCGGGCAGAACGAGGAAGGACGGGCAGCCGATGAACACCATGGTCGCGCTGCGCTCGGCGCACGCACCGCCGGTGGAGCTGAGGGTTGCAGTACTGTCCTCGCCGACTCAGAACACCGTCGGGAGGACGAGGGTGGCCATAGGAGGCAGGCGGCCTAAGAAGGCCAAAGGCGAAGACCTGATTCGGCAGCTGTACGCCGAACACGGGCGAAGCCTGCTGGCCTACGCGACGAGGCTGACCGGGGATCGGGCGGCAGCCGAGGACGTGGTCCAGGAGACGCTCGTCCGTGCGTGGAAGCACGCGGACGACTTGCAGAACGACGGGAAAGGCTCGGTGCGCGGCTGGTTGCTGACCGTCGCGCGCAACCTGGTCACCGACCGGGCACGGGCCAGGGCGGCCCGGCCACAGGAAGTGGCCGAACCGGCCGAAGGGGTGCCGACCCCGGCCGTCGAGCGCGATCACGCCCAGGGCGTGGTCGACTCGATGACCGTGCTCGGCGCGATGGACGGGCTGTCCAACGAGCATCGAGAGGTCCTGGTGGAGATCTACTACCGGGGACGGACGGTGGCCGAAGCGGCGAGAACACTGGGCGTCGCACCGGGTACCGTGAAATCAAGGTCGTACTACGCACTACGAGCACTCAGAGCAGCGATGATTTCGAGCGGAACGGAGGTGGCGCGATGAACTCGGTGGACGAGAGTCACACGCAGCTCGGCGCGTACGCCCTCGGCGCGCTCGATCCCCACGAGGCGGCCGACTTCGAGCGGCGGCACCTGCAGACCTGTGCGCAGTGCCGGTTCGACCTGAACGAGCTCGTGGCCCTGCGCGACTCGCTCGACGAGGTACCGCCCGAGGCGTTCCTCGAAGGGCCGCCCGAAGGCGGGGACCTGCTGCTGCAGAAGACCCTGCGCCGGGTGCGCGACGAGGAAGAGCGCGTGGCGCCGCCCCGCTCGTCCCGCCGGGGCCTCGCCCTGGTCGCGGCGGCGGTGCTGGTGGTGGCCGCCCTCGGCGGCGGCGTGCTGGTGGGACGGCAGACGGCCTCGGACGGCGGCGGGACCATCGCGGCACCGCAGTCGGACGTTCCCGGCACGAAGAACGTCGAAGGGCGGGATCCGACCACCGGTGTGCAGCTCGCCGCGGCGGTGGCCCCGTTCCAGGGCTGGGTCAAGGTGGACGTCAACGTCAAGGGCGTCAAGGCCGGCGAGAAGTGCCTGCTCCAGGTGGTCACCAAGGAAGGCCAAGCGGTGACCGCGGGCAGCTGGCAGGTCTCGGAGAAGTGGGAGAACCAGGGCTTCAACCTCGACGGGTCGGCGCTGGTCGCCCCCGACGACGTGAAGTCGGTCGACATCGTCACGGTGGACGGCCGGAAGCTGGTCTCGGCCCAGGTGTGACGTGACGGGCGCGCGCTACCGGTTCCGCAGCACGTGGCTGCTGCCGGGAACCGTGCCCGGGCGGGTGTTCGGCGTGGTCACCGACCTCGCCGGCTACCCGAGGTGGTGGTCGGACGTCCGCGCGGTGCGCCGCGTGGACGACGACACCGCCGAGCTGGTTTGCCGGTCCCGGCTGCCGTTCCGGATCGTCGTCCGGATGCACCGGGACCACCAGGACGAGCGCACGGGCCTGATGCGGGTCAGGCTCAGTGGCGACCTCGACGGGACCCTGACGGGAGCGGTCCGCGCGGCGGGCGCGGGCACGCTGCTGGAAATCACCCAGGACGTTCAGGCCCGGAAGGAGTTGCTGCGGCGCTTCGACACGGTGGCCCGGCCGCTCTTCCGCGCGAACCACGCGCTGATGATGCGGCGGGGCCACCGTGGGCTTTCGGCCTACCTCGCGTGATTTAAGGGTCGACTCACGTGATTGAGAGGTCGACACGCGTGATTGAGAGGTCGACACGGAGAGGAAGCCGTGTCGACCCTTCAAACACGAGTGCCGACCCTCTGATCACGCGTGTCGACCCTGGGATCACGCCTGACCGGCGACGCAGACCTCCGGCTCGGGGGCGACCGGAGCCGCGGCTCGCCGGGCCAGGACCAGGCCGCCCAGCGCGACCGCCGCGATCAGGAAGCCCGCGCTGACCCCGTAGGCCAGCCGGAACCCGGCCGCCAGCGCCTCCCGGTGAGCCACTCCGCCCAGGCTCTGCGTGCGGGACGCGGCCACCGCCGCCAGCACCGCCGTGCCGACCGCCGCCCCCACCTGCTGGGTCGTGTTGATCAGCCCGGACGCCACGCCGGCGTCCTCCGCCGGGACGTCCGCCATCGCCAGGCCCATCAGCGCCGGGATGGCCGCGCCGGCGCCGAGGCCCATCAGCATCAGCGGCGGCAGGACGTCGGCGAAGTAGGAGCCCGACACCCGGGTGAGCAGCAGCAGGCCGGCGATCACCAGGCCCAGCCCGGCCAGCAGCACCGCCCGCGGACCGAACCGCGCGGCGAGCTTGTCCGCGAAGCCGAGCGACGCCACCGCGATCACCAGCGGCACCGGCAGGAACGCGACGCCGGTCCACAGCGCGTCGAGGCCCAGCACCTGCTGCAGGTACAACGCCGTGACGAACTGGAAGCCGAGCATCCCGGCGACCATCAGCACCATCACCACGTTCGCGCCGGTGACCGCGCGGATCCGGAACAGCCGCAGCGGCAACAGCGGCGTCCGCGCCTTGGCCTGGCGCACCGCGAAGGCCGCGAGCAGCACGACGGCCGCGGCCACGGCACCCCAGGATGACGCCGAAATGCCGTAGACGCCGAGCATCACCGCGGCGGTGACCAGGACGGCGCCGAGCACGTCCAGTCCGTTGCGCAGGCCGGTGCCACGGTCCGCCTCGACGACCCGGACGGCCAACAGCAGCGCGGCCACGCCGATCGGCAGGTTGACGTAGAACGTCCAGTGCCAGCTCAGCGCCTGCGTCAGGGCGCCACCCGCGATGAGCCCGATCGACGCGCCCGCCGCCTGCGTGAAGCTGTAGACGCCGATCGCCTTCGCCCGGGCGCGCGGCTCGGGGTACATCGTGACGATCATCCCGAGCACGACGGCCGACGCGAGCGCGCCGCCGACGCCCTGGGCGAACCGCGCCACGACCAGCACGCCCGCGTCGGTGGCGAGGCCGCCGGCCAGGGAGGCCAGCGTGAACAGGCTCAGCCCGCCGAGGAAGACGCGGCGGCGGCCGAGCAGGTCGCCGAGCCGTCCGGAGAGCAGGAGCAGGCCGCCGAAGGCGACCAGGTAGGCGGTGAAGACCCAGGACAGCCCGGCGGGCGTGAAGCCGAGGTCGGCCTGGATCGCCGGCAGCGCCACCGCGACGATGCTGCTGTCGAGCACGACCATCAGCGAGGCGGCGCAGAGCACCGCCAACGCGAGGCCGCGCGAGCGGGTGGGGTGGTTCTCGGCCATGTCAGGCCCCTCCAGTCGAGAGTTCCCCTGGTCATCGCCAGGGCACTTCTTGTAACAGTGCCCATCATGTGTGACCATGGTCGTCCGCGTAAGGAGGCACTTCCATGTCCCAGGGGAACATCGGTGTACCCCTCCAGGTCACCGAGATCGACCCGGAGAAACTCGACGTCTGCACGGTGCTGGAGGTCATCAACCGGATCAGCGGCAAGTGGGCGATCGGGATCCTGCTGGAAGCGATCCGCGGCCCGGTGCGGTTCACCGAGCTGGAACGCGCGGTCGAAGGCATCAGCCGCCGAATGCTGACGCTGACCCTGCGCAACCTCGAGCGCGACGGCCTCCTGGAGCGCACGATCTACCCGACCGTCCCGCCGCGCGTGGAGTACGAAGCCACGGCGATGGCGAAGGAGCTGTACCAGTCGCTGAACGGCCTGCTCGGCTGGGCGGAGCAGCACCGCGACGACATCGCGGCCGCCCGCGTCGCCTACGACGCGGCCGCCGGCTGAAGACGTGGAACGGGCCGCGGTGCGAGGTCGGGGAGACTCGCACCGCGGCCCGCGGTGGCTCGTGCTCAGCGGGGGCGTGAGCACGAACGTTCAGGGGGTCAGGCTTTCGCCGCACCGCCTTCGTCGGGGCCCGACCGTTCCTCGTCGATCAACGTCGCTTCGTCGAACGGCGCTGTCCCGGCGAACACCCGTTCCGCCTGGTCGCGGTCGAACTCCCTCGTCCAGTTTCCGATGAGGACGGTCGCGACGGCGTTGCCCGCGAAGTTCGTCAGCGCGCGGGCCTCGGACATGAACCGGTCGATGCCGAGGATGAACCCGACGCCGTTGACCAGTTCCGGCCGGTGCGACTGGAGGCCGCTGGCCAGGGTCGCGATGCCGGAACCGCTGACGCCGGCCGCGCCCTTCGAAGCGATGATCATGAACACCAGCAGGCCGATCTGCGCGCCGATCGACAGCGGCTCGTCCTGGGCCGCGGCGATGAACAGCGTCGCCATGGTCAGGTAGATGGCCGTGCCGTCCAGGTTGAACGAGTAGCCGGTGGGCACGGTGATGCCGACGACCGACTTGCCGACCCCCAGGTGCTCCATCTTCGCGATCAGCCGCGGCAGCGCCGACTCCGACGACGACGTCGACAGGATCAGCAGGAACTCGCGGCCGAGGTAGCGCAGCAGGTGCCAGATGTTCACCCGGGCACCGATCCACAGCACCAGGCCGAGGATGACGAACACGAACACCAGGCAGGTCGCGTAGAAGCCGATCATGATCACGGCGAGGCTCTTCAGCGCGGCCCAGCCGGTCGCGCCGACCACCGCGGCGATCGCGCCGAACGCACCGATCGGGGCGGCCCACATGATCATCGCCAGGACCCGGAACACCAGGCGCTGGATGTGCTCGACGCCGCGCAGGATCGGCGCGCCCTTCGAGCCCAGCTTCTGCAGCGCGAAGCCGACGAGCAGCGCGACGAGCAGCGTCTGCAGGACCTGGCCTTCGGTGAACGCGGAGACGAACGTCTTCGGGATGATGTGGAGCAGGAAGTCGACCGGGCCTTCCGAGCCGGTGGCGGACTTCTGGACGCTCTTCACGTCGGCGGGGTTGAGGTGCAGGCCCTCGCCCGGGTGCAGCAGGTTGCCGACGACCAGGCCGATGGCGAGCGCGAAGGTCGACATCACGATGAAGTAGACCAGCGCCATGATGCCGACCTTGCCGACCTTCGCCGCCTTGGCGACCGAGCCGACACCGATCACGATGGTGCAGAAGATGATCGGCGAGATCATCATCTTGATCAGGTTGACGAACCCGTCGCCGAGGGGCTTGAGGCCCTTGGCGAAACCGGGGAAGAGAAAGCCCACCAGGATCCCGAGCAGGACCGCGACGATCACGGCCAGGTACAGGTAGTGGGTCTTGTCGCGGCGGCGGGGTGCCGCTTCGGGGGTCGGTGTCGGCACCGTTGCCTCCAGCTAGGGGTGTTCAGGTTGCGGCACACTGTAGGCCCAGTTCGGTGATCCGGCTCACTTGTGTTCATTGAGTTCGTGTGATGATCGCACCGTCCCGTTCGGACACCGGCGCGCGCGGTGTGCTGGTATGAGGAGGTGCCCCCGACGTTGCGGTCCCATTGGAGCCTGGCGCGCCAGCTGCTCGTGCTGCAGCTGGTGGTCCTCTGCGTGCTGGCCGGCGCCGGGATCACCTTCGCCTGGATCGACGCGCAGCGCGCGGTGAACGAGAACGCGCGCGACCAGGTCCGCGCGGTCGCCATGACGGTCGCCGACGCGCCGACCGTCGCCGCCGCGGTGACGACGCCGGACCCGAGCGCGACGCTGCAGCCGTTCGCGCTGCTCGTGCAAACCCACACCCAGGTCGACTTCATCACGATCATGAGCCCGGCCGGGATCCGCTACACACACCCGAACCCGGCCCTGATCGGGCAGCACTACATCGGGAACATCGGCAAGGCGCAGCGGGGCGAGGACCTCACCGAGACCTACACCGGCTCGCTCGGCCCGTCGGTGCGCACGGTCGTTCCGGTGTTCGGCACCGGGCACCGGGTCGTCGCGCTGGTCGCGGTCGGGATCACCGTCGCGGCGATCTCGGCCGAGCTGCGCGAACGGCTCTGGCCGCTCTTCGGCGTGGGCGCCGCGGTGCTGGTGGTCGGCGCCCTCGGCGGCTGGCTGATCAGCGCCCGGCTGCGGCGCCAGACGCGGGGCGTCGCACCGGACGAGCTGAGCAACCTCTTCGAGTACCACGAAGCAGTCCTGCATTCCGTCCGCGAAGGCGTGCTGCTCGTCGGCCGCGACGGGCGGATCGGGCTCTGCAACGACGGCGCCCGCGCGCTCCTCGGCCTCGACACCGACCCGGTCGGCCGCGACCTGGCGACGCTGGGCCTGCCCGACGGGCTGGCCGAGGCGTTCACGTCGGCGGAGAACCGGGCCGAGGAACTGCACCTGACGGACTCGCGCGTACTGCTGGTCAGCACGACCGCCGTCCGCTCGGGCGGCCGCGCGCAGGGCACCGTCGTCGTCCTGCGCGACCACACCGAACTGCAGTCGCTGACCGGCGAGCTGACCACCGCGCGCGGCCTGGCCGAGGCGCTGCGGTCGCAGGCGCACGAGGCGGCGAACCGGTTGCACACGGTCGTTTCCCTGGTCGAGATCGGCAAACCCGAGCAGGCGGTCGAGTTCGCCACCGCCGAGCTCGCCTTCGCCCAGGAGCTGACCGACCGGGTCGTCGGTGCCGTCGCCGAGCCGGTGCTCGCCGCGCTGCTGCTGGGCAAGGCGGCCGAGGCGAGCGAGCGCGGGGTGGAGCTGACGGTCACGCCGGACACCGTCATCGACGACGTCTCGCTCGGCGTCGAAGCCCGCGACCTCGTGACCATCCTCGGCAACCTGATCGACAACGGCCTCGACGCGGCCGTGCGCGGCACCGGGCACCCGAAGGTCGTCGTCACCGCCCGCACCGGCGAAGACGGGCTGCTCCTGCGCGTCGCCGACTCCGGGCCCGGCGTCCCCGAGGACGCCGACGTGTTCCGGCGCGGGTGGTCGACGAAGGCCGAGGACGGCCACGGGCTCGGCCTCGCGCTCGTCGGGCAGGCGGTGCGCCGCTACGGCGGCACGGTCGAGGTCGGGCGCGACGGCGGCGCGGTGTTCACCGTGCGGCTGCCGCGGCAGGAGGCGGGCCGGTGATCCGCGTGCTGGTGGTGGAGGACGAGCCGGTCGCCGCGGAGGCCCACCGGGTGTACGTCGAGCGGCTCCCGGGGTTCGTGGTGGCGGGTGTGGTGCACTCCGGCGGCGAAGCGCTGCGGTTCTGCGAACGCGAGCCGGTCGACCTGGTGCTGCTGGACTTCTACCTGCCGGACACGCACGGCCTGGCGGTCTGCCGCTCGCTGCGCGCGGCCGGCCTGCCGATCGACGTCATCGCCGTGACGTCGGCCCGCGACCTCGGCCTGGTCAAGGCGGCGGTCTCGGTCGGCGTGGTGCAGTACCTGCTCAAGCCGTTCACCTTCGCGACCTTGCGCGAAAAGCTGGAGCGCTACGCGGAATTCCGCGACGCCTCCGGCGAGGTCACCGGCCAGGCGGAGATCGACCGGGCGCTCGGCGCGCTGCGCACGACCGAGCAGCCCCCGCTGCCGAAGGGCATGAGCGGCCAGACCCTGGAGGCGATCACCGACGCGCTTTCCGGCGCGGCGGAAGGACTTTCGGCGGGCGCGGCGGCCGCGGCGATCGGTGCCTCCCGGGTGACGGCCCGCAGGTACCTGGAGTACCTGGCGGACAACGGCCTGGCCCACCGCGAGCCGCACTACGGCCAGGTCGGGCGGCCGGAGGTCTGGTACCGGCTGACGCGGGTGTGAGCTAGAGCCGGTCGAGCAGGAGCTGGGCGAGCTTCGCGTAGACGTCGGTCCGGGTGGGGGACAGGTCCAGTTCCGCCAGCCGGGTCTGGCCGTGGCCCGCTTTCGCCACGAGCACCATGACCTCGTGTTCGTCCGGCCCGGTCAGGGCGCAGGTGCGCGCCGTGCCGTTCACGCCGGCGATCGGGACGGCGGGCTGGGCGCAGTCCTTGGTCCACTCCCGGACCAGCGCGTCGAACCGGCTGGTGCCCGGGACGACGTTGACGTAGAGCTGGTCCGCCTGCCGGGGGCCGCCCTGGTTGGCGTAGTCGCAGCGGTAGGTGGAGACGCCGGGCCGCTTGTCCGGTGCCGCTTCGACGGCGTAGAGGAAGGAAGCGTCCCCCGCCGCGGTGCTGATGTCGGCCGCCCCGAGGAACGGGCACGCCGAGGTGACCACGCCCGGCGACCGCGGCGGAGGCGGCTGCGGTGTCGTCGGCGGCCGTGAGCCCGGGCCCGGGCCGAGCGCGGGCGCGCCGGACGTCGGAACGGGCGTGGTGGCCGACGGCACCGGCTGCGTGGCCGGGCTCGCGACCGGTGGCGTACTCGAGCACGCCGTCAGCAGTGCCAGCGCACCGGCCGCCACCAGAATTCCCCCTCGATTCCCCATGGCGGGAGGATAGCCCGACTTCCGGCGGTTCCGGTGCCGAATCCACTGCGGTAGACCGGGACCATGCGAAAGTGGACCGGGTTCGTCGCAGCGCTGGTTTTCACGGCCGGGATCGCCGCCCCCGCGCAGGCCGCCGAGCCGGCGGCCACCGTCACCGAGGTCCAGGCCACCGGGCCGGTCGCGCAGCGGTTCAACCTCGTCGTCCTCGGGGACGGCTACACCGCCGCCGAGCAGCCGAAGTTCTTCGCCGACGTCGAACGGCACGTCAGCACCCTGTGGTCGCTCGAGCCGTTCAAGTCCTACCGCAGCTACTTCAACGTCTACGCCGTGTCGATCGCCTCTCCGGAGTCCGGTGTGGACTGTGACCCCGGGCTCGACGCACCCCGCCGGGACACCCCGCTGGACATGGGGTTCTGGGGCGGCTGCAACCCGCAGAGCGTGCAGCGGCTGCTGACCGTCGACGACGAGGCGGCCCAGCGGTACGCCGACCTCGTACCGGGCACGACCCGCGCGAACCGCCAGATCCTCGCGCTGGGCAACAGCACCACGTACGGCGGCGCGGGCGGCACCTACGCGACGGCGTCCGGCGGCAACGCGCTGTCCGCGCTGATCTCGCCGCACGAACTCGGCCATTCGCTCGGCGGCCTCGACGACGAGTACGACTACTACGCGCGCAACGTCCCGGGCGGCGCGTACGAGGGCGGCGAGCCGGACTCGGTGCACCACACCCTGCTGACCGAGCCGCAGATGCGCGCCCAGCACGCGAAGTGGTGGCGCTGGCTCGGCGAACCGAGCGAGTCCGGCGGCACGATCGGGCGCTTCGAGGGCGGGCTGTACACCCAGACCGGGGTGTGGCGGCCGAGCAGGCACTCGATGATGAAGACGCTCGGCTACGCGTTCGACCAGGTCGGCCGCGAGCGGATGACGCAGCGGATTTCGGCGAAGGTGCCGTTGCTGGCCGGCGGCACCCCGGCGGGCACGATCGG
Organism: Amycolatopsis sp. NPDC003731; assembly: GCF_053586895.1. Taxonomy (NCBI): domain Bacteria; kingdom Bacillati; phylum Actinomycetota; class Actinomycetes; order Pseudonocardiales; family Pseudonocardiaceae; genus Amycolatopsis; species Amycolatopsis sp. NPDC003731. Next base: position 26,748 of record NZ_JBSFNC010000119.1, read on the forward strand.
CGCCGACCGGGTGGTCTGGGTGCGGCCGATGCACCCGGTGAGCCACCGCCTCGACATCCGCTGGACCCTCGACGGCGTGGCATTGCCGGGCCGGGACGCGGTCGACCTGCGCCGCGCGCACGTACGGCCCGGCCGCCACGTGCTGATGGCAACGGTGACCGACCCGACACCGTTCGTCCGCGACCCGGCGGCCCGCCCGTCCGCGACACGCACGTGGACGGTCGACACGTCGGTGGTCACGCCGCCGGCGAGCGGCCCGGCGGTGGTGGCCTCGACCCCCGTGACCCGGCCGGTCGGCGGCCACGACGTGGTGTACGTCGAAACCGGCGAGCCGACGGGCGCGATCCCCTCGGTGGCCTGGATGCTGGACGGCCGCTTCGCCGGCACCGGCCCCGACCACGCACTCGACCTTTCCCGCGGCACGCACACCCTCACCGCGACGACCGGCGGCACGACGCTGAGCTGGACGGTGGACGCGGCCGGGCCGGCCACCACAGCGGAGTTCCCGCCGGGAGCGGAGTACCACGGCTCGTTCACGATGCGGCTCGCCTCGCCGGACGGAATGCCGGAGTTCCGCGTGGACGGCGACGGCTGGCACAAGTACTACGGCTGGCCGACAGACCCGGCGGCGCCGTACTCGTTCACGGCGCGCGGCACGGAGATCGACGGCCTGGCGTACGGAAACCTGGGCGAGGGCGGGTTGACGGTGTCCCCGTTCGCGGACCGCAAGCCGGGCTACGGCAAGCACCGCATCGAGTACCGTTCCATCGACGCGGCGGGCAACGTGGGCCCGACGAAGTCGGTCACGGTGACGCTGTTGCCGTGAGTTGTCCACACTCACTGGTGGCTGTGGAGAACACCGCCCGCTGACCGGCGCCCGGCGGGGTGTGTCGGTGACCGCCGATAGCCTGGACATGGGCACGCCCCCGGGGAGGGTGGGAGTTCCGGCGAAGTCGGTCGTTGCTGTGTGGTGGAAGCGGGCTTGCCGGTTGGTCTCTGCCCGGAGGTGCGGGTCGGTGCCCACCACCCCGAAGCCGCGATTGTCACTACGGCCGGTGGTACCGCGTCAAGGCGGGAAAGCGTGCCTTGACCCGGCACCACCGGCCGTGTTTTGGCTTCGGATCGGGGTGGCGGGG
>NZ_JBSFNC010000120.1:0-27822 GCF_053586895.1 Amycolatopsis sp. NPDC003731
CGGACCTCCGGCGTCCCGAATGAGTCATTCGCGACACCGCCCCTGGCCTACTCGCCCTCGATGACGTCCGGCTCCACACCCAAATACCCCGCCACCTGCTCCACCAGCACGTCGTGCACCAGCTCGGCCAGCTCCGAAGGGTCCTTCGCCCGCGCCTCCAGCGGCCGCCGGTACAGCACGATGCGCGCCCGCGTCGGCAGGCCCGTCCGGTCGACCCCCGCCGGGACCAGCCTCGACAACGGCACCGCTCCGTCGTGGAGCACGCCGTCCGCCGGGGAGTGGCCGTTCTCGCGGATCTCCGGCACGTCGTCGACCGCCACGTCGAGCTTCGTCAGCTCGTGGCGCCAGCGGGCCTCGATCGGCTCCAGTGCGTCGAGCACCAGTGCGTCGAACCTCTCCGCGCGGCTCGCGGCGGCGGGCAGGGTTGCCGGATACAGCGTCCCGCGCAGGCCCCGGCCGTGCCGGTCCCGCCGCGAGCGCCGCCGCTGTCGGTAATCACGTGCCGTCGCCACGCCCGAAGTCTATGCGGTCCGCACGTCCCAGCGCGTGTCGCTCCTCCAGGCTTGCGGTGACGCGCTATCGTTTCGTTTCGTGCGGAGCGTACGGAAGTGTTCGCGTACTGGCTGTCTCGAGCCAGCTGTGGCCACGCTGACGTATGCGTACAGCGACTCCACCGCCGTCGTCGGCCCGTTGGCCACCGCCTCCGAGCCCCACTCGTACGACCTCTGCGAAGCCCACGCGCTGCGGCTGACCGTCCCCAAGGGCTGGGAAGTTGTCCGGCACGAAGGCGCCTTCGCCGCTCCGGACCCGTCGGCCGACGAACTGACCGCGCTGGCCGAGGCCGTGCGGGAGGCCGGGCGGTCCGACAAACCGGCTCCCGCGCCCGAGCCGGAGGGCCCGTCCGGGCGCCGCGGCCACCTGCGTGTGCTGCCCGGTCGCGCCTGAACGCGTAACCCACTCACCCCGCCGGTAGGCTTTCCGCGCGGCGCAGCGGGCGCCAGGACGACTATTCGCGGGGAGACGGCGTGCCAGACCTTTCGGGCATCGTGAAGGCCTACGACATTCGCGGCGTGGTCGGCGAGCAGCTCGACGCGGACCTCGTCCGCGACTTCGGCGCCGCGTTCGCCCTGCTCATCAAGCCGGAAGCACCCTCGGTGGTGATCGGCCACGACATGCGCGACTCCTCGCCGGCCCTGGCGGCCGCGTTCGCCGAGGGTGTCACCTCGCAGGGCCTCGACGTGGTCAGCATCGGGCTGGCCAGCACCGACCAGCTGTACTTCGCCTCGGGCTCGCTGAACCTGCCGGGCGCGATGTTCACCGCCAGCCACAACCCGGCCAAGTACAACGGCATCAAGATGTGCCGGGCGGGCGCGTCGCCGGTCGGCCAGGACACCGGGCTCGCCGAGATCCGCGACACCGTCGAGCAGGGCGTGCCCGAGTTCGAGGGCCAGCGCGGCTCGATCACCGAGCGGGACGTCCTCGCCGACTACGCCGCCTACCTGCGCAACCTCGTCGACCTGTCGGGCAGCCGGCCGCTGAAGATCGTGGTCGACGCCGGGAACGGCATGGGCGGGCACACCGTCCCAACCGTGTTCGAAGGGCTGCCGATCGACGTCGTGCCGATGTACTTCGAGCTCGACGGCACCTTCCCGAACCACGAGGCCAACCCGCTGGACCCGGCGAACATCGTCGATCTGCAGGCGAAGGTCCGCGAGGTCGGCGCCGACGCCGGCGTGGCCTTCGACGGCGACGCCGACCGCTGCTTCATCGTCGACGAGCGCGGCGAGCCGGTTTCGCCGAGCGCGATCACCGCGCTGGTCGCCGTCCGCGAGCTGGCCAAGGACCCGGGCGGCACGATCATCCACAACCTGATCACCTCCAAGGGCGTCCCGGAGATCGTCGCCGAGCACGGCGGCAAGCCGGTCCGCACCCGCGTCGGGCACTCGTTCATCAAGGCCGAGATGGCCAAGACCGGCGCCATCTTCGGCGGCGAACATTCCGCGCACTACTACTTCCGTGACTTCTGGCGCGCCGACACCGGCATGCTGGCGGCGCTGCACGTCCTCGCCGCGCTCGGCGAGCAGACCGGCCCGCTGAGCGACCTGACCAGCGCGTACTCGCGCTACGCGGCCTCGGGGGAGATCAACTCCACGGTCGACGACCAGGTCGCGAAGATGATGGCGGTCAAGGACACCTTCGGCACCCGCTCCGGCGTCGAGATCGACGAGCTGGACGGCCTGACCGTGCAGCTGCCGGGCGGCGCCTGGTTCAACCTGCGCCCGTCGAACACCGAACCGCTGCTCCGGCTGAACGTCGAGGCCGCGAACGCCGAAGCCGTGCAGGGGCTGGTGGACGAAGTACTCGCGATCATCCGCAACTGACCGTCCACGGTGAAGGGCGGCCGCGGGGCCGAACTGTGTCCTTGAAGTGCCCTTCACCACACCTTCTCGCGTGGTATGGAGGAACCATGGCCATCACGCTCGACGCCCAGCTCCTCGAGATCCTGGCGTGCCCGTCGCCCGATCACGCCCCGCTCCGGCCGGGCGCCCCGGACGACCCCGAGGCCGACGCGCTGACGTGCACGGAGTGCGGCCGGGTGTACCCGGTCCGTGACGGCATCCCGGTGCTGCTGCTCGACGAAGCGACCCTGCCGGGTGACAGCGGAAATTCCGATGCCGACAGTGCTTGACGACTCGTTGCTCGACGACCCCGCGCGCCTGGCCGAGGCCGACAGCGCGGGGTTGCTTCGGGCTGCCGCGATGGCGGGCGCCCAGGTGCGGGCGACCGCCGAGCTCGCCGCGGAACTGGAGCTGTCCGAGCGGCTCGACATGGGCCGCCCGCGCGCCGTCGTGCTGATCGACCGGCCGGGGGTGAGCCGCACGCTGACGCGGCTGCTGGCCGCCCTGCTGGCGCCGTCGTGCCCGGTCCCGGTGGTCGTCGCCGAGGTGGTGCCGAGCTGGATCGGCGCCCTCGACGTCGTGTTCGCGCACACCGACGACCCGGGTGACCGGGAACTCGCCGCGTCGCTGGAGCGCGCCGCCCGCTACGGCGCCTCGGTGGTGCTTTCGGCGCCGTCGGAAGGCCCGGTGGCGGCCGCCGTGGCCGGCAAGGGCATCCTCCTGGCGCCGCGGATCCCGGTGCCGCCGGAGCTCGCGTTCCCGCGCGGCCTGGCCGCCGGGCTGCTCACCGCGAACGCGCTGGGCCTGCTGATCTCCGACGTCCAGGTGCTGGCCGACCAGCTGGACCTCGAAGCCGAAAAGGACTACCTGGCCCGGGAGTCGTTCGCGAACCCGGCCAAGGCCCTGGCGCTGCGCGTCGCCGACCGCGTGCCCCTGCTGTGGGGGCTGGACCCGGTCGCGGTCGCCGTCGGCGAACACGCTGCGCACGCATTCGCCGCCCACGCGGCCACGGTGTGCGACGTCGAGGACTATCGTCAGGCCTTGGCGCGCCCCGCATTGCGGCGGGCGGCGCAATCAGGTGGCGCGGAGCGTGACATCTTCGCCGATCCGGACGATCCCTCTGGTGACATCCCCACCCGGGTGCTGCTGCTCTCGGTGCGGACCGGTCCGGCCACGGACGCGGCGCGCTACCAAGCCGAGGATCTGCTGCCGGGTGCGGACGTCATCGCGCCGGCCGAGGAGATCGAGGCCGACGAAATCGTGCGGGCCGCGGTGCTGGCACTGCGGTTCGAACTGGCGGCGGTCTATCTCGGGCTGGCGGCGGGCAGCATCGGCGGCGCGGGCCGCTTCGCCCCCGCGACGGCGTGAGACCCGCCTAGCACCGGCGTGGCCGGTGCCGAAGGAGTGGAGTTGAGGTGACAGTGGAGCTGCTGCGCAATGCGGTGCGGCCCTACGCCTGGGGATCGCGGACGGCGATCCCCGAGCTGCTGGGCCGTCCGGTACCCGCGCCGCACCCCGAGGCCGAGCTGTGGATGGGTGCCCACCCGGGTGACCCGTCGCACGTCATCGGCCCCGACGGGACCGAGCGGAGCCTGCTCGAGCTGGTGGACGCCGACCCGGTGACCCAGCTCGGCGAGCGCTGCGCGAAGCGGTGGGGCGGGCGGCTCCCGTTCCTGTTGAAGATCCTCGCGGCGGAGGAGCCGCTGTCGATGCAGGCGCACCCGTCGGCGGCCCAGGCCGCGGAGGGGCACGCCCGCGAGGAGCAGCTCGGGATTCCGAGGGACGCGGCGAACCGGAACTACCCGGATCCGACGGCGAAGCCGGAGCTGGTCTGCGCGCTGACGGAGTTCCACGCGCTGGCCGGGTTCCGCACCCCGGACCGGACGGTGAAGCTGCTGAAGGCGATCGAGACGCCGGGGCTGGCGAAGTACACGGGGCTGCTGGAGGCCCAGCCGGACCCGGACGGGCTGCGGGCGCTGTTCACGACGTGGATCACGCTGCCCCAGCCGTCGCTGGATTCGCTGCTGCCGGAGGTGCTCGACGCGTGTGTCCGGCACGTCCAGGAGCACGGCGAGTTCGCGGTCGAGTGCCGGACGATCCTCGAGCTGGGTGAGGCCCACCCGCGCGACGCGGGCGTGCTGGCGGCGTTGCTGCTGAACCGCTTGACGCTGCGCGCGGGCGAGGCGATCTACCTGCCGGCGGGCAACCTGCACCTGTACCTCCACGGGACGGCCGTGGAGATCCTGGCGAACTCGGACAACATCCTGCGGTGTGGCCTGACGCCGAAGCACGTGGACGTCCCGGAGCTGCTGCGCGTGGTGGACTTCGCGTGCGGCGAGATGCCGGTCCAGTGCGGCGACGTGGGTGGCCGGATGGCGGTGTACCGCACGGACGCACCGGAGTTCGAGCTGTCCCGCGTGGAGTGGCCGGCGGGCCAGGACGACGAGATTTCGGTCGACAGCGTCGGGCCCCAGATCCTGCTGTGCACGGCGGGAGCCCTGCTGGTGACGGCGGACGACGGCGAGAGGGTCGAGCTGAGGCGGGGCCAGTCGGTCTGGCTGCCGGCGGCGGACCCGCCGGTCCGGATCCGCGCGACGGGCGGAGAGCGGGCCCAGCTCTTCCGCGCGACGGCGGGCACCTGCGAGGACTGACCCAAGTTCGAGGCTGGCCTTTTCTGTGTGCGTTCCGTGTGGCGGCCTCCGCCACGATCAACACCAAGGGGGGACCCTGGTGCGCTGATGCGCGCCGCCGGGTCCGCTGGGGGTGGCGCCGGTCGAGTATCGCCCGGCGTCCGTGGGCTGCAGGTGGTGCCGCGAGGGGGCGGCACCACTCCGGCGGCCGGCTGGCTGAAGGGCGCTGCGAGGGGGCGGCACCCGGCACGAGGCTGCGGCCACCTGGCAGGGGGGCGAGGGGGAGCGGCCGCCGGCGAGGAGGCCACCCCCGGCAGGCCGCGGCGAGACGGGTGGTGCGGTGAGGGGGCAGCACCACCCCGTCTCGCCCGCGGCGGCCCCTGGCGGCTCGAGAAGGCGGGCTTGGTGTGCGGTGGTAACCCGGCCGTGCCCGGCGAGAATCGAAGCCTGGTGCGCCCTGGCCCGCCTCCCCGACTGGCCCGTCCGCCAGCAGGCTGCGCCCGCCGAGGCGGCCAGGTCTGCCGAGCCGGCCAGACCTGCCGCGCCATTCGCCCAGCCAGGGCCGCGCCGCTAAGCCGGCTCGGTCAGTGCCAACAGCGCCCGCCTCAACGCGGCCGCGCTGGCGTCGCGGGGGTTCAGGAGCTCCGCCGCCTCCGTCGCCGCGGCCGCAGCCGCCGACGAATCGCCTGCCGCCGAATACGCCCGGTGCAACACCAGCCACGTCAGCCCTGTTGCCGCCCTTCCGCCCATCTCGCGGAACTCGTCCAAGCACGCGCGCAGCACCGGGATCGCCTGCGCCGCCCGTCCTTCGCCGATCCAAGCCGCCGCCAGGGCTCGGGTGCACGACAGCTCCCTCGGCCGCTCGTCCAGCTCGCGGGCCAGCTCGCGTGCCTCCTCGAACGCCGCCGTCGCGTCGTCCCGCAGTCCCGTTGCCGCCGAGATGGCGCCATGCGTGCGCAACGACTTCGCCAGTGCCGAACGCGCCATCGTCCCGCGCAGCAGCTCCACCGACTCCGCGATCGCCGCCAGCGCGCCCGCGTCGTCGCCCGTCAGCAGGGACGACCACGCGAATCCGTGCAGGGCCTCGCCGATCACCCGGGCGTCGCCGGACGAACGAGCCGCCCTCAGCGCCGTCCGGTCGACCTCGTGGGCGTCGGAAATCCGGCCCAGCCGCAGCAACGCCGCCGACTCCGCCGCCCGGACCCAGCCGAGTTCGGCCGCGGAACCGTCCACTGTGAACAGTTCGTGGGCGTGGGCCGCCGCCTCCAGGGCCTCCTCCGCGCGGCCCAAGCCGATCAAGCAGTGCGCCAAGTTCGCCGACACCCACGCGTGCGTGCGGCGATCGCCCGCGGACTCCAGTTCCTTGGCGCACGCCCGATAACGGACCGCCGCCTCCTCGTACTCGCCGCGCGCGTGCCGCAGCAGCGTCAGCGTCGCCTCCGCCACCGTCGCCAGCGGGGCATCCGCGGCCGACACCGACTCGTACGCCGCACGCATGTCGGCGTACTGGCCGTGCAGGTACAGGTAGACGCCGAGGCGGTCGAGCAGCAGCAGGGCGTCCCGGGGGCCGAGCGTGCCGATCAGGAGCACCAGGTTCGCGCGCTCGGCGGCGAACCAGTCGTCCGGACGCGCCAGCAGCCGCTCCACCAGCGAATCCGGCAACGGCTGTGCGGGCGGCTCGGGAGCCGGGGGCGGCATCGGCACCGTGCGCGGCAGCCGGGCCGCCGCCTCGTCGGCGAGCGCGAGCGTGGCCGCCAGCACCGTGCGGAGACCTTCGCTCGGCACCGGATCGTCGAGCTCCGCCGCGTACAGCCGGACGAGGTCGTGCATCCGGTAACGACCTTCGCCCGTCTGGTCCGCTCCGCGCGCCTCCAGCAGGCTCGCCTCGACGAGCTCTTCGACGGCCTCGTCCGGGTCGTCGACCAGCGTGGTGACCGCCCACGCCGGCAGGTCCGCGAGGCGGCAGCGCCCGAGCAGCCGGAACGCCCGCTGCGCTGGTGGACGCAAGGCTTCGTAGCTCAGCGCGATGCTGCTCCGGACGGCGAGGTCGCTCACGGTCAGCTCGTCGAGCCGCCGGACCTCGTCCTCCAGCCGGCCGGCCAGCTCGCCGAGCCGCAGGTGCGGGCGGATGGCCAGCCTGCTGCCCGCGATCCGCAGCGCCAGCGGCAACCGCGCGCACGCGCTGATGATCCGCTCGGCCTCGGCGCGCTCCCGGTCCACCCGCGCCCCGGCCAGGCGGTGCAGCAGCTCGGCGGCGTCCGCGCCGGACAGGGGACCGAGGGCCAGCCGGTGGGCGCCGGCCAGCCCGCTCAGCCGCCGCCGGCTCGTCACGAGCACCGCGCAGCCCGGCGTGCCCGGCAGCAGCGTGCGGACGTGCTCAGGGTCGACGGCGTCGTCGAGCACCACAAGGACCCGCCGGTCGGTGAGCCGGCCGCGGAACACCGCCGCGCGCGCCCGGACGTCGTCCGGCACCGCCGGGCCGGGGACGCCCAGCGCGCGCAGCAGGTCGGCCAGCACCTCCCCGATGTCACGGCCGGCCAGCGGCACGTACAGCTGGCCGTCCGGGAACCGTGCGCGCAGGCGATGCGCGGCCCGCACGGCGAGGGTGCTCTTGCCCGCTCCCGGTTCGCCGCTGAGCACCGCGACCGGGACGCCGATGCCGGCTCCGAGCACACCCGTCAGCTCCGCCAGCTCGGTGTCGCGGCCGGTGAAGTCCCCGATGTCCGGCGGGAGCTGGCACACCGGCCACACCGCGGGCGGCAGCCGCGGCACCGGGTCCTCGCCGCGCAGGACGGCCGCGTGCACCCGGCGGGCCTCCGCGCCGGGCTCGACGCCGAGTTCCTCGATCAGCGTGGTGCGCAGCCGCCGGTAGACCTCCAGCGCGCTGCCCTGCTGCCCGGCCCGGTGCAGCGCGATCATCAGCTGCGCGGCCAGCCGTTCGCGCAGCGGGTGCTCGGTGATCATGGCCTGCAGCTCGCCGGTGAGCTCCCCGTGCCGCCCGGCGGTCAGCTCCGCGTCGACGCAGTCTTCGAACACCGCCAGCCGCTCGGACTCCAGCCGGGCGATGTCCGCGTCGAGCCGCGGCACGTGCAGCCCGGCCAGCACCGGCCCCCGCCACAGCGCGAGCGCCCGCCGGTAGTGCCCGGCGGCGGCCACCGGATCCGCGGTCCGCCGCCCCTCGGCGACAGCGGCCCGGAAGACGAGCAGGTCGAGCTCCGCCGGCTCGACGTCCAGCCGGTAGCCGGCCGGGCCGTGCTCGACCCGCAGACCCTCGATCCGCTCGCGCAGCCGCGAGAGGTAGGTGTGCAGGTTGGAGGTGTACGACTTGGGTGGCCCGTCCGGCCACAGCGCCTCGACGAGCACGTCGACGGGGACGGGCCGCCCGGCGTTGAGCAGCAGCACGGCCAGCAGCGTGCGCTGCCGTTCCCCGCGCAGGACCACCCACCGGCCCGGCGGGCTTTCGACGGCGAGCGGACCGAGCACGGCGAAGTGCGCCATGTCACCTTCCCGGGTGAGGCCGACAGGAAATCCCACGGTAGCGAAGGGGTACGACAGAACCGGCGGCCGCGGTGGACGGCCAGGATTCTCCGGCCGGTGACGACCGGGCGGGACCGGCCCCATTAGGCTCCACCCGGACATTTCAGGACCTACCAGGGGAGCGGTCGTGTCAGCTGGAGGCGGAACCAAGGCGATCCTCGCGGCACTCGGGGCGAACGCCGGGATCGCGGCGGCGAAGTTCGTCGGCTTCCTCGTCACGGGGTCGTCGTCGATGCTGGCCGAGTCCGTGCACTCGCTGGCCGACACCACGAACCAGGGCCTGCTGCTGCTCGGCCAGAAGACGTCGAAGCGGGAAGCGGACAAGGAGCACCCGTTCGGCTACGGCCGCGACCGGTACTTCTACTCCTTCATCGTCGCGCTGATGCTCTTCACGCTCGGCTCGGCTTTCGCGATCTACGAAGGCATCCACAAGATCGGCCACCCGGAGCCGCTCGAATCGCCGATCGTCGCCGTGATCATCCTGGTGGTCGCGGTCGCCTTGGAGGGATACAGCTTCTACACCGCCGTCGGCGAGTCGAGGAAGATCAAGGGCGACGCGAGCTGGTGGGGCTTCATCCGCCAGGCCAAGGAGCCCGAGCTGCCGGTGGTGCTGCTCGAGGACGCGGGAGCGCTGCTCGGCCTGGTCTTCGCGCTGCTCGGCGTCGGGCTCTCGGTCGTCACCGGCGACCCGGTCTGGGACGGCGTCGGCACCCTGGCGATCGGCGCGCTGCTCGGCGTGATCGCGATCATCCTGATCATCGAGATGAAGAGCCTGCTCATCGGCGAAGGCGCCAACGAGGGTGTCCTCGCGACGATCGTCGACGAGCTCGCCGCGGGCAAGGTCGAGCGCGTCATCCACATCCGCACCCAGTACCTGGGCCCGGACGAGCTGCTCGTCGCGGCGAAGCTGGCGCTGGTGCCCGGGCTCGACACCGCCGAGGTGGCGACGGCCATCGACGACGCCGAGGCCCGCGTCCGCGCCAAGGTGCCGGTGGCCCGGCTGATCTACCTCGAGCCGGATCTGGACCGCAGCATCGCGCGGTAGCCGGGTCCGTCTTCGGCGAGCCGTCACCGACCTGACCCGATAGGGTGACCTACTGCGATACATGCAGGCCAGCCGCAGGAGGTCAACGGTGCCCGGAACGGGATTGTGGCGCACTAAATCGATCGAACAGTCCATTGCGGACACCGACGAGCCGGACACCAAGCTCCGGCGGAACCTGAGCGCGTGGGACCTCACGGTCTTCGGCGTCGCCGTGGTGATCGGTGCCGGCATCTTCACGCTGACCGCGCGGACGGCGGGTGACTACGCCGGGCCCTCGGTGTCGCTGGCCTTCGTCTTCGCGGCGATCGCCTGCGCGCTGGCGGCGCTGTGCTACGCCGAGTTCGCCTCGACCGTGCCGGTCGCGGGCAGCGCGTACACGTTCTCCTACGCCACCTTCGGCGAGTTCATGGCGTGGATCATCGGCTGGGACCTGATCCTCGAGCTCGCCGTCGGCGCGGCCGCGGTGTCCAAGGGCTGGTCGGTGTACCTCGAGACGGTGCTCGGCTACCTCTTCGGCAAGGGCACGAAGACGACGTTCGACATCGGGAGCGTCACCGTCGACTGGGGCGCGCTGCTCGTCGTGGCCATCCTGACGACGCTGCTGGCGGTCGGCACGAAGCTGTCCTCGCGGGTCTCGATGGTGATCACCGGGATCAAGGTCGCCGTGGTGCTGTTCGTGATCATCCTCGGCCTCTTCTACATCAAGGGCGCCAACTACACGCCGTACATCCCGCCGGGCGAGACCGGCGGGGCCGGCCAGACCGGGGTCGACCAGTCGCTGTTCTCGCTGATCGCGGGCGGCGCGAGCAGCTCGTTCGGCGTCTTCGGCCTGCTGGCCGGCGCTTCGCTGGTGTTCTTCGCCTTCATCGGCTTCGACATCGTCGCGACGACCGCGGAGGAGACCCGGAACCCGCAGAAGGCCGTGCCGCGCGGGATCATGGGCTCGCTGGCCATCGTGACCGTGCTGTACGTCGCGGTGTCGCTGGTGGTCGTCGGCATGACGTCGTACAAGGACCTCGCGACCAAGGCGGGCGACGGCAGCCACAAGACCCTCGCGACGGCGTTCTCCGCGAACGGCGTCGACTGGGCGGCCAACATCATTTCCTTCGGTGCGCTGGCCGGCCTGACCACCGTCGTCATGGTGCTCATGCTGGGCCAGGTCCGGATCATCTTCGCGATGTCCCGGGACGGCCTGATGCCGCGCGGCCTGGCGAAGACCGGCGAGCACGGCACGCCGAAGCGTGCGACGCTCATCGTCGGCGGGCTGGTCGCGCTCGCGGCCGGGTTCTTCCCGGCGGACAAGCTCGAAGAAATGGTGAACGTCGGCACGCTCTTCGCGTTCGTGCTCGTCTCCGCCGGGGTGCTGGTGCTGCGCCGGACGCGGCCGGAGCTGCCCCGGGCGTTCAAGGTGCCGCTGGTGCCGCTGATCCCGATCCTGGCCATCCTCGCCTGCCTGTGGCTGATGCTGAACCTGACCGTGCTGACCTGGCTGCGGTTCATCGCCTGGATGGTGGTCGGGGTGCTGCTCTACTTCGGCTACAGCCGCCGGCATTCGCTGCTCGGCAAGCGGCAGGCCGAAGGGCTCGACGAACCCGTGAAGGCACCCGAAGCCTGACTTGCGCGGTAAAAGCCCCGCCCTCCTGGACACCCAGGTCGGCGGGGCTTTTTGCGTTTGGTTGCGTTATGCGAGGTTACGACTTGATCAAGACGATCTTGCGATTTGTGCGCAAAGGGGGACCCCCTGTAAGCGGGTGCGTGACGTGCGATACCTTTCGATCCTTCGTGTGCCACTGACGGGTGAATTACAGCCGCGTGATTCCCACGCGCAGTGGCGTACGGTCCCCCGATTTTGCCGTTCCTCCCCCGTTCGGTACTGGAGAACTCATGCGCAGACGTTCCTTCCGCGGCGCCGTCGCGGTCATGGCGCTCACCACCGCCGCCCTGATCGGGACCGCCGGTTCCGCTCTCGCCTGCTACAGCGACGACAACCGTCCCCACCCGACGCCGGGCAAGCCGACGCCCTGTGCCGACGGCAAGGTCCTCGACCAGAAGGACGTCGTCTTCGAGCTGACGAAGAACAACACCCGGCTGAACATCAAGTCGGTCAACGAAGGCGTCACGGTCACCCGCATCGTCGTGGTCGGCGGCGACGACGGCTTCAACGACTACACGCCGGGCAAGAAGCTCGACAAGAACGCCCCGTGGAACGACCTTCGTGCGCCGTTCAACTACAACGGCAGCCAGCCGAAGATCGACAAGTGGTTCCTGTGCGGCACGAAGACCACCAAGCCGACGCAGCCCACGACCCCGACGACCAAGCCGTCCGCGCCGGCGACGACGACCACGACCGCGAAGCCGAGCACCCCGGCGACCTCGGACACCTCGGTGTCGCCGACCAGCTCCACCGCTGCGGCCGTCGTGCCGGCGGGCAACGAGTCGGGTACCGGTGGCGGCCTGGCCAACACCGGTTTCGACAACAGCTGGCTGATCTGGGTCGGCGCGCTGCTGCTCGCCGCCGGTGGCGGCCTGCTCGCGCTGCTGAAGTTCCGCCGCAAGGCTTCCGAGTGAAGCTGAGCTAGTCCCCGGTCGAAGGCCCCTCGCTCCGCGCGCTAGGGGCCTTCACCGTTTCGGGGGGAAGTCCCCGAACAGCGAGCCCTGCTCGCCCCAGGACGGCTTGCCGAGGCCGGCGGCCATCGCGACGGCGTGGTCCCATTCGGCGTCCACCACGTAGTCCTGGTGCTTGAGCACCCCCGGCGCCCAGCGGTGCCGCCCGGTCGGGCCGCGCAGCGGGTCCGGCAGCCAGTGGTCGCCGCCGAGGATCAGGACGCCGGTCCCGTCGGCCGTCGCCGAGACCGGGCCGAAGCCGCCCTCCGGGAGGAACCCGACGCCGTGCAGCCGCCGGTCGGCGACCGAGTGCCGCCAGGTCGTCACGCCGCCACCGAAGATGTCGGTGCCGCGGCACAGGGCCCGCCAGCGGCCGTCGAGGTCGGCGAAGAGCCGTTCCAGCGCTTCCTGCGGCAGCAACGCGGGGAAGGCGCGCTGGTAGCCCCACTGCAACGGCGAGCCGGCGGTCAGGACGCCGACGCGTTCGAGGTCCGCTTTCGGCAGCTCGGCCGCCAGCCGGGCGGCGGCCATGATCGTGAGCAGGCTGCCGAGGTTGTAGCCGGAGAGCACCACGCGCGTGCCGGGTTCGGCGAGGTGTTCGCGGGCCCGGGCGGCCAGTTCCGGCACGACCTTCAGCGCGTAGCAGGGCGGGACCGTCGGGTGTGCGGCCCGCGGCCAGAAGCAGACCAGGTCGGCCAGCGCGCCGAGGTGCCGGCTGCGCTGCGGCGTGCGCGCGGCCGTGTAGACCACGCGCAGCAGGCCCGCGGCCAGCGCGCCGAGCGCGACCACGCCGATCGCGGACAGCGGCTTGAACCAGCCCGGGACCAGCCCGAACCCGAACCGCAGCACCAGCAGGGCCGCGCCGCCCGCGGACATCGCGCTCGCGACGGCCAGCGCCAGGTGGTGCAGGTGCCGCCGTTCCCACGCCGACCGCGCCCAGGCCGCCGCGGCCTGGGCCTCCTGCCGTTCGTCGTGCTCCATCAGCGCCACGATCTCGGGGATGCCCCGCCGCAGCCGCCGCAGCGGGACGGCGACCGCGAAGCCGGCGACGCCGAGCACCGCGGCCAGCGCCAGCCCCGCGCCCCACAGGACCGTGACCAGCAGGTACGTGTCCGGCACCTTCAGCTGCTCCGCCCCGGAGAGCCGCCGGAGCGCCTCGGCGAGCCCGGCCCCGAAGCCGCCGCCGAGCAGGCCGGCCAGCGCGAGCACCGGCGCGGCCGCCCAGCCGCCCATCCACGGCCGCAGCCGTTGCGGCTTGTGCTTCCAGCCGGGCCGGGCCAACAGTGCCGCCGGGGCGAGGAACAGCGCGAACAGCACGGTGACGGCGACCAGGGCCGCGCCGAGGCCTTCGACGACGCCGTTCGTGCCGGGCAGCGGGCCCGTACCCGGCCTGAGCCGCACGGCGGCGACCACGACCAGGAGCGTCGCGAAGGCGAGCACGCCGGGCCGGGCGAACCGGCCGGTGTCGACGCCGATCGCGGCGGCGACGACGGTGGCGAGCACCACGGCGAGGGTGACGATCCAGATGACGAGGCCGGCGCTGTCGCCCGGCACGCGGAACGGCCCGCCGAGCAGCAGCAGCGCGACCGAGGCCAGCGCCGCGACGGTGTGCAGGCAGCGCAGGGCCGGCGTCTCGGGGTCGGCGCGCATCCGCAGCGGGCCGCCGGTGAGGTCGCCGTCGGCGTGCACCGCCCAGGTCGCGCTGGAAATCCGGTGCAGGACGAAGATCACGACCAGCAGCGGGAGCACGCCGACGGCGATCCGGGCGGCCGTCGTGCGGAGGACGTCCGGGACCACCGGCAGGCAGCCCGACCCGGGCGCGAGGCACTGCGTGGCGAAGAGGTCGAGCGCGATCGCGGCGAGCTGGCCCATCAGGAGCATCGTCAGCAGCAGGGCGCCCACGCGCAGCAGGCCGCGGCAGACGGCGCCGAGGACGCGCGCGAGACGGCTGTCCGGCGGGATCGGCGGCAGCATCCAGAAGGCGACGTTGGCCAGGGAGAAGGGGAACAGCAGGGCCCAGGTGGCCTTCGCCGCGCCACCCGACGTCATGCCGTGCCAGAGGTAGCCCTCGAGGGTCCGGGGTATCGAACGGCCCAGCGCCGGCAGCACCGGCCCGGGTGCCGGGCGGCGCAGCCGGTCGGCCGGGCGGATCACCCGGCCCAGTCCGTCGCCGGCGACGTCGACGGTCGCCACCGCGTCGAGCAGCGTCTCCCCGCTGGTGCCCACGAGCCCGGCGACGCGGATTTCCACGACGCGGGTGTCCGGGCCGGGCATGGGCACGGTAAGGGCCTCCTAACAGTTCCAGTGACAGTCGAGCGGACAACGGTAGTGTTCGGGTGTCATCGAGTCTTGGAGGAATCGCCACTATGACCCCCGAAAGCGTTGCCAAGCGGCACGAGACCCGCAACGGCATCGAATTCGCCGTCGCCGACCTCGAAGCCGCCGAGTTCGGCCGCAAGGAGATCCGCCTCGCCGAGCACGAGATGCCGGGCCTGATGGCGCTGCGGCGCGAATACGCGGAGGTCTACCCGCTGCGCGGGGCGCGCGTCTCGGGCTCGCTGCACATGACCGTGCAGACCGCGGTGCTGATCGAGACGCTGGTGGCGCTGGGTGCCGAGGTGCGGTGGGCCTCCTGCAACATCTTCTCGACGCAGGACCACGCGGCCGCGGCGGTCGTCGTCGGCCCGCACGGCACGACCGAGGAGCCCAAGGGCGTCCCGGTGTTCGCGTGGAAGGGCGAGTCGCTCGAGGAGTACTGGTGGTGCACCGAGCGGATGCTCACCTGGGACGGCGAGGGTCCCAACATGATCCTCGACGACGGCGGTGACGCCACCATGCTGGTGCACAAGGGCACCGAGTTCGAGAAGGCCGGCGTCGTGCCGACCCCGGACGAGAACACCTCGGACGAGTTCCGCGTGTTCCTCGAGCTGCTGCGCACCTCGGTCGCTGCCGACACGGGCAAGTGGACGAAGATCGGCGAAGGCGTCCGCGGCGTCACCGAGGAGACGACGACCGGCGTCCTGCGCCTGTACCAGCTGGCGGCGGCGGGCGAGCTGCTGTTCCCGGCGATCAACGTCAACGACGCGGTGACGAAGTCGAAGTTCGACAACCGCTACGGCATCCGCCACAGCCTGATCGACGGCATCAACCGCGGCACCGACGTCCTGATCGGCGGCAAGGTCGCGGTGGTCTGCGGCTACGGCGACGTCGGCAAGGGCGCGGCGGAGTCCCTGCGCGGCCAGGGCGCCCGCGTGATCGTGACGGAGATCGACCCGATCTGCGCGTTGCAGGCGGCGATGGACGGCTACCAGGTCCGCACGCTGGAGAACGCCCTGCCCGAGGCCGACATCGTGATCACGACGACCGGCAACAAGGACGTCGTGCTGGTCGAGCACATGGCGAAGATGAAGCACCAGGCGATCCTGGGCAACATCGGCCACTTCGACAACGAGCTCGACATGGCCGGGCTGGCGCGCTACCCGGGCATCCGCCGGGTGAACATCAAGCCGCAGGTCGACGAGTGGGTGTTCCCGAACGGCAACACGATCATCGTGCTGTCCGAGGGACGCCTGCTGAACCTGGGCAACGCGACCGGGCACCCGTCGTTCGTGATGTCGAACAGCTTCTCGAACCAGGTGATCGCGCAGATCGAGCTGTTCACCAAGCACGAGGAGTACGACAAGGAGGTCTTCCGGCTGCCGAAGAAGCTCGACGAGAAGGTCGCGAAGATCCACTTGGAAGCCCTCGGCGGGGAGCTGACGAAGCTGACCAAGGAGCAGGCGGAGTACATCGACGTGGACGTCGACGGGCCGTTCAAGCCGGAGCACTACCGGTACTGAGGTCCCGGCTGGTCGGGGCCGCCCCGGATGTGTTCGGGGCGGCCTCCCGTTCTGCGGCTTCGAGGTGCTGTGATGGTCGACCTGATGGCAGGCATCGCCGTGCTCGACTACGAGCGGGCGCTGGCCTGGTACGAAAAACTCTTCGGGGCGCCGCCGACGTACGTGGTGAGCGCGACCGAAGCGCTGTGGGAGGTCACCGAGCACGGTGCCGTCTTCATAGAGCGCCGTCCGGAGCGGGCCACCGGGCACGCCATGCACGTCCTGTTCGTCGGCGACCTCGACGAGCGCGTCGCGGCGATCTCCGAGCGGGGCATCGAGCCGGTGGGCCGGGAGACCTACGAAAACGGCGTCCGCAAGGTGCTTTACCTCGACCCCGAGGGAAACGAGATCGGCATCGGCGGCGGGCCGGCGTAGGCTGGGGCCGTTCTTGGCTTCACGAACCTCACGGCCCGGTGGGTAGTCCGGGCGGTCCGCTCCGGGCTCGTTGTCCCGTCCAGGGAAACCGGTGACGCCAGGCTGATCCGTCACGCCTGGAGGTTTCCCGATGAGCGGGGTGTTCACGCTGTACCACGACGGCCGGTTCTGGGTCGGCGTCTACGAGATCCACGAAGACGGCCAGGTCCGGGCCGCGCGCCACCTCTTCGGCAGCGAGCCGACCAACGCCGAGCTGGCGGTGTTCGCCGCCGGCCGCGACTTCGCCCGCTTGGCCGACGAAGCCCGCGCGGCCCCGCCGGTGCCCGCCGAGCAGCGGCCGACCGCCCGGCTCAACGCCAAGCGCCTCGCGAAGCTGGCGAAGAAGGCCCAGCAAGACGAAGGAATCGGCACGGCCGCCCAGCGCGCCCTCCGCGACGCAGTCACCCAGCACGCGGCAGAGAACAAAGCGGCCCGCAAACGCCGCGCGGCCGCCGACGCCACCCGCCGCCGAACCCAGGCCCGCGCCAAACACCGCGGCCACTAAGTCGTGTCGACCCTTCAATCACGCGTGTCGACCTCAGGATCACGCGTGTCGACCGTTCCGGCCCGGAAGCCGTCGGGCCGGCTTGTGATCCGAGGGTCGACACGCGTGATTGAGGGGTCGGCACGCGTGATCAGAGGGTCGACACGGCTCAGTTCCACTCGACGGCGACGCCGGCCAAGCCCGGCCCGGCGTCGCTGAAGAACGCGCTGCTCACCCCGCCCATGTCGCACGCCAGTTCCTCCGCGACCACCGGCAGGGCGTCGTCGCGCGCGCGGACCTGGCGGGTGCAGCGGGCCGGCAGGGCGTTCCGGTCGAACCGGAGCTGGACCAGGTAACTCGCGCACCGGTCGCGCAGCATCCGGTAGTACCCCGGCGAGGCCGAGCCCGAGTCGTCCCGGACCTCGAAGCAGAACACGTGGATGTCGCCCTCGGCGAGCTTGCGGTCGAACAGCAGCTCCGTCGCCATCGTGTCCGCGTCCGGGTTGCGGCGCATCCGCCCCACCCGGCAGCCCTCGTCCGTGATCAGCTCGACGTCGTCGATGCGGCAGCCCGGGTCGCCGTTGTACACCGTCAGGTACCGGTCCGGCCCGTGGCGGCGTGCGCGCGTCACCAGCCGCGTCCGCAGGCTGACCTGGCGGTGTTCCGCGTCGAACGTGATCGTGTCGTGGACCGACAGCAGCTCGAGGTCCGCGTTGTAGTGGTTCGACGACGGGTACGCGCCCAGCTCGGCCAGCAGGTCCTCGACGATCGAGCCCATGTCGCCGGACCGCAGGTCGTGGAACGACGCCGCCGGCTGGTGGCCTCGGCGGACCAGGCGGGGCCCGATCAGCACCACCAGGGCGTCCGCGGGCAGCTGGAGGACCGATTCCAGGGCCCGGACCGCCGGCAGCGCCTTCGGCACCTCGGGCTGACGCAGCCCGCGCTGCCAGTAACTGAGCGTCGACTGTCCGATTTGGACGCCGCGCAGCGCCAGGTGGGCGCGCAGCCGGGCCAGCGAGAGCCCGCGATAGGCGATCGCCAGCCGCAACGCGTGGTGGAACTCGCCGGTGCGCAGGGCCTCGGTCAGCTCTTTGGGCAGTTCGGCGACCGATGCCCGGGTCGTGCGGGCGCCATCGATGATCAGTGGGAGGTTCCCGTCTTGTGCCACCGCTCGTCCCTTCACCCGACCAGTGTGTGCGCTGGGCGTGAACACCGCGGAACGTTCACGTTAGCAGCGTAGAGTGGCCGTGCCGACCCCCGTTCAGGGTGGTTGGCCTCGTTGAGGTGAGCGTTCCGCGTTCCGGCTGCCCCCCGGAACGGTCCGTTCCTCCGGATGGCGTTCTTGCTCCTTGTGACCGCGTTGTTCACCGTTGTGACCACCGCTGGTTCGCCCACGTTCGAGCAGGAGGCCGTCCGTGCTGGTGAAGTCGAGCCAGGTCCACGCCGTACTGGCAGTGAGCCTGCTGTTGTGCCTGGTCGCCCCGCTGCAGGCCCAAGCAGCCGCGCCCGGAGTGCCGTCGACCTACCGGAACCAGATCGCCCTGCAGCTCCAGCAGAAGAACCAGTGGTGCTGGGCCGGCGCGGGCAACACCATCGCCGCCTACCACGGCGCGGTCGTCAGCCAGACGCGGTTCTGCCAGCTGGCCCACGGCGAGACCGGCGCCGACTGCGCGAACCTCCCCGGCACGCTCGCCGACCCGCAGCGCGCCTTCGCCCGGCTCGGCTTCGGCTCGCCGGGCCGCTACCTCGACCGGCGCATCTCGTACGCCGACGTCCGGACGCAGACCGCGGCGGACCGGCCGGTCGAGACCCGCGTCGGCTACCGCTCGGGCGGCGGCCACACGCACGTCCTCTACGGCTACGACACCCGCGGCGACTGGGTGTTCTGGGGCGACCCCGGCCCCGCCCGGCGCTACAACTGGTCGACCTACGGCTACTACACGCAGAACTCGTCGTTCACCTGGACGCACACGCTCACCGGGATCGCCCGATGAGCAGGCGGGCGCTCGTGCTCGCCGTGCTGACCGGCGCGGCGCTGCTGATGACGGCTCCGGTGTCAGGCGCGGCCCAGGCCGCCGTCATCAGCAGCGCCGACGCCTCCGCGGCGCACCGCGCGGCCGAGGGGTTCCAGGACGTCCTGGTCCGCTTCTTCGCACAGGCCCCGGGCGCCCAAGGCCCGGTGAAGGTGCAGATCGCGCCGGACGCCTACCCCGTGTACGAGCTGTCGCCGGACTTCGTCGCGGGCAAGCCCGGCGCGGCGCCGGGTGACTTTGCTTACTTCGCGATCCCCGCGCGCGCCTCGGACGGCCGGACGGCGACGCTCTGGTCGGTCCGCGGCGCGGACGGCGCCTGGCAGATCGGCAACATCGCCTCGGGCGACGTCGAGGGCGAGTACGCCCGGAAGCTGCCCGCCGGCGCCCAGCTGCTGCACGAACCGCAGGTCGACGCCTGGTACGGGGTCCGCGACGGCCGGGTGACGTCGCTGGCCGACGGCAATGTGGTCGCCGGCTACCAGCGGATCGTCGAGGCGCGCTACGCCGACAAGCTCCCCGGCTCGGCCTACGCCCGCGACGGCGAGGCCGGCGGCTACGACGCCACTTCCCAGGTGATGCCCCGCGGTGACGGTGGCCCGGCACCGTCCGGCCACGACACCGGCTGGGTGCCGCTGCTGATCCTCGTCGGCGTGCTCGCGATCAGCGGCCTCGGCTACGTGTTCCACCTCCGGCGGCACCCCGCCTAGACGAACCGGCGGGCTCGGCGTCGATCCCCTTCCACCGAGCCCGCCGGTCCACCACCGTTACTGTGACGTCCGTGGGTCGACTGGTGGTCATCGAAGGGCTCGACGGCGCGGGCAAGCGCACGCTCGCCGACGGGCTGACGACGGCGTTGGGCGCCAAGGGCGCGAGCGTGGCGTCGCTGGCGTTCCCGCGCTACGGCAAGAGCGTGCACGCCGACCTCGTCCGCGAGGCGCTGCACCGCGGGCACGGCGACCTCGCCGACTCGGTGTACGGCATGGCGATGCTCTACGCGCTGGACCGCAGCGGCGCCGCGGACGAGATCCGCGCGCTGCGGGACGCGCACGACGTCGTTCTCCTCGACCGGTACGTCGCCTCCAACGCCGCGTACGCCGCCGCGCGCCTGCGGCAGGACGCGTCCGGCGAAGTCGTGAAGTGGGTGTGGGAGCTCGAGGTCGACCGTTTCGGGCTGCCGCGCCCGGACGCACACCTGCTGTTGCGCGTCGCCCCGGCGGTCGCGGCCGAGCGCGCCGAGCGCCGTGCGGAGACCGAGACCGGCCGGGAGCGCGACGCCTTCGAAACCGACGACGGCCTGCAGCGGCGGTGCGCGGCCGTCTACGACGAGCTGGCCGCGACGGGCTGGCTCGCGCCTTGGCACGTCCTGGACGGCGTCGCGGGCGTCGACCACGAAGCGCTCGCGAAGACGCTGCTAGGGCAGTAGCCGGGTCGCGTCGCTACCGGGCGGTGCCTCGTTCCCGGCCCGGTTTGCCCACAGTGGACAGTCGCAGGACGACGGATCTGCGCCCCTCAGGTCCGGGTGAATTCCATGACCCAGTTGCTTTCCCAGGTCCGGCCGCCGTCGGCGGAGAACTCCTGCTCCCACCGCGCGGAGGTGGCGGTGATGTCCGACCAGATGAAGTGCGCCTTGATGGGCTTGCCCTCGTGGGTGTCGTCGCCGTAGAAGTCGCCCCGGCCGTCGCGGAAGGTGCCCACCACCGGCGGTTCGAGCCGCCCGGTGCGGCTGTTGGCCCAGTAGATCGACCACTCCTTCCGTTCGACGTCGAACAGGCGCAGGGTGAAACCGCGGAAGCCGCGTTCGGGGAACAGGATCTCCTCGGTGTTGCCGCCGCCGTCGAAGAGCGGCGTGCACGTGGTGGTGCCGGCGAAGGTGTCCCAGTCGTCGCAGCCGGAGAACAGCGACTCGAGCCGCCGGTTGACGACGGTCCAGGAGCCGATGAAGAAGTCGAAGTCGTTCATGGCGGCGATCCTGCGGGGCTACCCCTGACACCTTCTGTCAGTGGCCGCTGGCAGACTCCGGCGCGTGCGTGCGAGCCGGCTGGTGTCCCTGCTGCTGTTGCTTCAGAACCGGGGGAGGATGAGCGCCGCCCGGCTGGCGGCCGAGCTCGGCGTGACCGCGCGGACGGTCTACCGGGACGTCGAAGCGCTCGCCGCGGCCGGCGTTCCGGTCTACGCCGAGGGCGGCCCGAACGGCGGCTACCAGCTGATGGACGGCTACCGGACCCGGCTCACCGGCCTGACCGAGGGCGAGGCCGGCTCGCTGTTCCTCACCGGGCTGCCGCAGCCGGCCGCCGAGCTGGGGCTGGGTGCCCAGGTGGCCGCCGCCGAGCTGAAGCTGATGGCCGCGCTGCCGACGCCGTACCGCGACGCGTCGGTGCGGATCCGGCAGCGGTTCCACCTCGACGCGCCCGGCTGGTACCGGGAGGCCGACGCCGTCCCTCAGCTGCTCGCGGCCGCGGAAGCGCTGTGGCAGGACCAGGTCGTCGAGATCCGCTACCGCCGCTGGTCGCCGGCACCCGGGGTGGTGACGCGGCGGCTGCACCCGCTCGGCCTGGTCCTCAAGGCCGGCGTCTGGTACCTGGTCGCCGGGCCGGAGCCGCGGACCTACCGGGTCGGCAACATCGAGGAGTTCCGGGCGCTCGACGAGCACTTCACCCGCCCGGCCGGCTTCGAGCTGGCGGAATTCTGGCGCGCGCACGTCCAACGGTACGAAGAGGGCGAAGACGGCGAGACGGCGCTCATCCGGCTCTCCCCGGCCGGAATCGCGGCCCTGCCGGACATCCTCGGCCCGCGAGCCGCGCGGCTCGTCGCCCGGACGCTCGAACCCGCGGACGAGGAAGGCTGGCAGCGCGCGGAAATCCCGCTGGAGAGCGTGTCCCACGCGACGACCGGGCTGCTGCGGCTCGGCGCGGACGCGCAGGTGCTGGCACCCCCGGAACTGGTGGCGCACATGGGAAAGACGATCCGCGAGATGGTGCGGCTCTACCCCTAGTCCCGGAAATACCCCAGCTGCGCGGAAAGCTCCTCCGCCGCCTCGGTCATCGGCCGCACGATCTGCTTCACCCGCTGCTTCGAAAGCCGGTACGACGGCCCGGAAGCGCTCATCGCGGCGACGACGTCCCCGCCCGGGCCGTGGATCGGCACGGCCACGGCGTGCATCCCGAGCTCGAGTTCTTCGTAGCAGGCCGCATAACCGTCCTCGACCACCCGGTCCAGCTCGGCCAGCAGCTCCTCCGGCTCGACCGTCGTGCGCGGGGTGTACTGCTCCAGCTTCCGCTTCAGCACCCGCTTGCGCTCGGGTTCCCCCATGTACGCCAGCAGGACCTTCCCGCTCGACGTCGCGTGCAGCGGCGTCCGCTGGCCCGTCCAGTTCTGCGTGGTGATCGCGGCCGAACCGCGGGCCTGGCTGATGTTGATGGCGACGCCGTCGTCGGCGATCGCGATGTTCACCGTCTCGCCCAGTTCCTCGGCCAGCACCAGGCAGCTGGCCCGGCCCAGTTTCGCGAGGTCCATCCGGCCGGTCGCGGCACCGGCCAGCCGGACGACGCCGAAGCCGATGGCGTACTTCCCGCGTTCGCCGAGCTGCTCGACCAGGCCTCTGGTCTCCAGGACGCTGAGCAGGCGCGACGCCGTCGACTTGTGGACGCCCAGTTCGCCCGCGATCTCGGTGATGCCGGTTTCGCCGTTGCGCGCGAGCAGTTCCAGCACGCTGATGGCCCGGTCGACCGATTGCACCTGGCTCTGAGTTGCGTTGCCCGAGTCCTGGTTCCGCATGGCGCAACAGTATCCGTTTCGCGGAGTTCCTATCGGCTGGATGGGCGAATCTCTTGACGAGGGCCCACCTCAGGCCGGATTGTTGCGGAGGAGGCACAGAGTCTCACAATGCGCAACTTTCACGTACCGGCTCGGCATCTCGCCAGTCGTTACCCTGAGCCCCTTCTCGCAGGTCCGCGGAGGCCGCGCCGGAACCCCGGCGCGGCCTCCGCGGACCGTCCACAGCAGCCGGTACCGGCACCCGGATGGAGCAGGGAGTGCGGGCGATCTTGATCTTTCTGGTGGTCAAACACGCGGGTCGTGCGTGCGGGCGCCGGAACTAGTGCGAATATGTGGACATGAAGGCACGTGTTCTCGTGGTCGACGACGACCCCGCCCTCGCGGAGATGCTCACCATCGTGCTCCGTGGGGAGGGGTTCGACACGGCGGTGGTCGCCGACGGCTCACGCGCGCTGCCCGCGCTGCGTGAGCTGAAGCCCGACCTCGTCCTCCTCGACCTGATGCTGCCCGGGATGAACGGGATCGACGTCTGCAAGGCGATCCGCGCCGAGTCCGGGGTGCCGATCGTCATGCTCACCGCCAAGAGCGACACCGTCGACATAGTCCTCGGCCTGGAGTCCGGCGCCGACGACTACGTCGTCAAGCCGTTCAAGCCGAAGGAGCTGGTCGCGCGGGTCCGGGCCCGCATGCGCCGCACCGAGGCCGAGCCGGCGGAATCGCTCACCATCGGCGACCTGGCGATCGACGTGCCGGGCCACGAGGTCACGCGCGAAGGCAAAGCCATCCCGCTGACCCCGCTGGAGTTCGACCTGCTGGTGGCGCTGGCCCGCAAGCCGCGTCAGGTGTTCACCCGCGAGGTGCTGCTGGAGCAGGTGTGGGGCTACCGGCACGCGGCCGACACCCGGCTGGTGAACGTGCACGTCCAGCGCCTGCGTTCGAAGGTGGAGAAGGACCCGGAGCACCCCGAGGTGGTGTTGACCGTTCGCGGTGTCGGGTACAAGGCCGGCCCGCCGTGATGCGGCCATGACTCTCGCGAGCGGAAGACGGCTTCCCGCGTTCGCGCGTTCGACGGCACGCCTGGTGCGGCGTGTCGTCGTTTTCGCGCGCCGCCGCGCGGTCGCGTTCAACGAGCTGTGGAAGCACTCGCTGCAGTTCCGCGTCACCGTGTCGACGCTCGCGCTGTCCTCGGCCGTGGTCTTCGTGCTGGGCATGGTGCTGCAGAACCAGATCACCGAGCGGCTGCTGGACACCAAGCGCACGGCGGCGATCGCGCAGACCCGCGCGGCGGCGGAGACGGCCGCCGGCGAGCTCGTCGGCCTCGGTTCGTCCGAGAACGACGAGGCGCTCCGGAACCGGCTCGAGAACGCACTGAAGAAGATCGCGATCACGCCGACCAGCCAGGACGCGGCCGGGTCGGCGGCGGGCACGTTCGTGCCGGTCCTCGCCAGCGGCGGGCACGACCAGTCGAGCGCCGAGCCGTCGTTCGCGGGCCCGTTCGAGAACGTGCCGCCGCGGCTGCGCCAGTTCGTCGAAGCCGACCAGATGAGCTTCCTCGAGCACACCGCGCCCGAGGCCGGCGGCGGCCGCACCACGTACCTGATCGTCGGCACGCCACTGAACACCGTGGCCGTCCCGCTGCAGCTGTACCTGCTGTTCCCGTTGACGACCGAGCAGAACACCGTCTCGACGGTGCAGAACACGCTGCTGGTCGGCGGGCTCGTGCTGCTGCTCCTGCTGGCGGGCATCACGAACCTGGTGACGCGGCAGGTGGTCCGCCCGGTCCGGCAGGCCGCCGCGGCGGCCGAGCAGTTCGCCGGCGGCGACCTCGACCAGCGGCTCGCCGTGCTCGGCGAAGACGATCTCGCGAAGCTCGCGGTGTCCTACAACGGGATGGCCGCGAGCATCCAGCGCCAGATCCGCCAGCTCGAGGAGTTCGGCGGCCTGCAGCGCCGGTTCACCTCCGACGTCTCGCACGAGCTGCGCACGCCGCTGACCACCGTCCGGATGGCCGCGGACGTGCTGCACGCCTCCCGCGAGCAGTTCCCGGCCGGCCTCGCGCGATCGACGGAGCTGCTGGTCGACGAGCTCGACCGGTTCGAAGCGCTGCTCGGGGACCTGCTGGAGATCAGCAGGCTCGACGCCGGCGTGGAGGAGCTGGCCGCGGAGTTCATCGACGTCCGGCCGATCGCCACCCGCGCGGTCGAGCAGGTGCGGGTGATCGCCGGCAACGCGGGCAGCTCGGTGGAACTGGTGCTGCCCGAGGAAGAAGTGATCGCCGAGGTCGACGCCCGGCGCGTCGAGCGGATCCTGCGCAACCTGCTCGCGAACGCCGTCGACCACAGCGAAGGCAAGCCGGTGGTGCTGACGGTCGGGGCGAACGAAACCGCCGTCGCCATCACGGTCCGGGACCACGGCGTCGGCCTGCGGCCCGGCGAGGCCGACCTGGTGTTCAACCGGTTCTGGCGCGCCGACCCGTCGCGCAACCGGCGCACCGGCGGCACCGGGCTGGGCCTGGCGATCAGCCAGGAGGACGCGCGCCTGCACGGCGGCGAGCTCGACGCGTGGGGCGAGCCCGGCAACGGCGCCTGCTTCCGCCTCCTGCTGCCGCGCCAGCAGGACGTGCCCGTGGGCGAGTCGCCGCTCGTCCTGCCGCCGCCCGACCGGTTCGCCGCCGAGGTGCCGCTCGGGGTCATCGACGTCACGCCGGCGCCGGAGGCGATCTTCGCCGAACGTGAGGGAATCGGTCAGTGAACCACCAGGTTTTCCGGGGGTCCGGGTGGCGGAGCCCCCGGCTCGGAGCGAAGCTCCGGACGAAACGGCTTTTGCTCCTGGTTCTCTGCTCGGCGTTGCTGGCGGGCTGCGCCAACGTGCCGCTGGAATCGCAGCCCCAGGTGGTGCCGGGGGAGCGGCAGGGCCAGAGCCCCGGTGACGTCGTGCCGGAGCCGGCGCCGGGCCTCGACCCGCTGTCGCTGGTCCGAGCCTTCGTCGGGGCGACGCTCAAGCCGGGGCAGAACAACGCCGCCGCGCGCGCCTACCTGGACGAGCAGGGCCGGGCGAACTGGCGGCCGAGCCGCAGCCTGACGATCATCCAGGACACCTTCGGCACGGTCTACGACACCGCTCCGCCGCCGGACCCGAACACGCAGGTCGTCAACGTGCGCGGGATCGACATCGGCACGCTGGACCAGAGCAGCGCGTTCGTGCCGGACTACACCTCGGCGCTGCTGCAGGTGAAGGTGCGCCGGCAGCCGAACAACCAGTGGCGGATCGTGGACCCGCCCGCCGACCTGTACGCGACCGAGAGCGACTTCAGCGAGAACTACACGCCGGTGCCGGTGAACTTCTACTCGGAGTCGTCGGCCACCTTCGTCCCCGATCGGCGCTACGTAGTCGCGAAGCCGCAGTCGGGCCTGCCGGGCCGGGTGATGGACCTGCTGGTGAACGGGCCGTCGTCGGCTCTGGCCGGGGCGGTGAAGAACCTGCTCGGCGAGCCGATCGAGATCGACACGAACGTCAAGAGCCTCGACGACGGGACGCTGGTGGTCCCGCTGACCGGGCTCTCGGGGGTGCCCGACGACATCCGGAACCTGATCGCCGCGCAGATCGTGCTGTCCCTGCAGTACGTCACGTCGGCCCGGATCCGGATCCTCGCCGACGGCGCCCCGCTCGTGCCGAACCACCCGGACTGGCGGCAGAACGACCTGCCCGCGTACGGCGCGTCGCTGTCGATCGGCTCGCAGCTGCAGGGCCTGATGACGGTCGGCGGCCGGGTCCGTTCCCTCGCCGACGGCGCCCCGGTGGGCGGCCCGGCGGGCAACGGCGGCTACGACGTGGTGAGCGCGGCCCAGTCGATCGACGGCAAGCGCCTGGCGGTGGTGGAGCGCAGCGGCGGCGGCGTCCGCCTGCGCATCGGCGACCTCGGCCACGACCTGGCGCTGACGCCCCTCGGCGGCAGTTCCCTGACCCGCCCCACGTGGCGTCCGGGCACGGGTGAGCTGTGGACGGTGGTCGACGGGCTGTCGGTGGGCCGCATGGTGCTCGACCAGAACGGCCACTGGACGGCGCTGAGCGTCAACGCCACGGACCTGACCCAGCAGGGCGACCTCACGGAGCTCCGGTTCTCCCGCGACGGAGCTCGCGTGGCGGCGGTGATCAAGGGCCAGCTGTGGGTGGCCGCGGTGGTCGTCAACGGTGATTCGGTGTCCTTGCGCGAGCCCCGCCACCTCCAGCCCCACGACATCGAGGACGTCGTGGACGTCGACTGGATCGCCGCGGACAGCCTGGTGGCGGTCACGAAGTCGTCGTCCCAGCCGGTGGTCAAGGTGACGGTGGACGGCCAGCGCCTGGACGCGTTCAACAGCAGTAACCTGACCCCGACGGTCCACGGGGTGACGGCGGCCCCCAACCACCAGATCGTGGTGGCGGACGCGAACGGCCTGTGGACGGCCTCGGTGCTGGGTGAGGTGTGGCGCCCGCACAGCCACACGATGAAGGACGCGGACCCGTTCTACCCGGGCTGATCTTTCACTCGGGTGAGTGACGGCTGAGCGTCTGAAACTGTCGGTGCCGGTCGTGACACTGTCCGTGTGCTGAAGAGACTGCTCGATCTGCTGATCCCGAGCCGCTGCGCCGCGTGCGGAGCGCGCGGGGAGCCGTGTTGTGCCCGCTGCGAGGGCGTGTGGGGAGCCGCGCGGGAGGTGGTGCGCGGCCCGACCGCGGGGCTGGTGCGGGTCTTCGCGCTGGCCCGGTACCGCGGGGTGGGCCGGAGGTTGTTGATCGCGTACAAGGAGCGGGGGCGCCGGGACCTGGCGCCGTCGCTGGGGCGGGTGCTGGCGGAGGCTTTGGTGGCGCTGCCGTTGATGCCGGCTGAGTCTGGTGGCTCGCGTCCCGTGCGCACTCCTCAACCCGCCGCCGCGATCCCGCCGAATGGTGCGCGGGTTCGGCCGGGTGGCGCGCCGGCTTGGCCCGGTGCCGTTCACGCTCGCGAGGCCGAACCTCGGTTCGCTCCGGCGCGCGGCTCGGGC
>NZ_JBSFNC010000121.1:0-27817 GCF_053586895.1 Amycolatopsis sp. NPDC003731
GCCTCGGTGACGGCCTCGCGCCGGACGTCGGCCAGCTCGACGGTCACCCCCGCGGTCGCGGCCAGCTGGACGATCCCGCGGCCCATCACCCCGGTCCCGATCACCCGGATCCTGCCGACCTTCCCGGCCCACCCCGTCACGTCGCGCCGCCTTCCGCCGTTGGACTCTCGCCTCAGCCTAGAGGCCGACGAACTCCGCCATCCGCCTCGCCGAGTGGGCGAAGAACGCGTCGGCCGGGTCGACGCTGCCGACGTACTGGCCGAACAGGTCGAAGCTGATCGCGCCGAACAGCTGCGTCCACGCCATGAGCAGGCGGGCGACGGTTTCCGGGCCGGCGATGATCCCGAGGGCCTTCGTGAGCGTCTCGGCCTGGGCGCGCAGCTCGGGCGGGACCTCGCCGTCGATGTCCCGCAGCTCGGTGTGGGTGAGGACCTTGACCAGGGCGAGCGCGACGCGGGAGGCCGGCACGACGGTGTCCTGCGGGGCCGCGTACCCGGGGATCGGCGAGCCGTAGATCAGCGCGTACTCGTGGGGGTGCGCGCGGGCCCAGTCGCGGGCGCCCTGCCAGATCGCCACCCAGCGCTCGCGGAGGTCACCGGTGCCGGGGTCGGCGGTTTCGGCCGCCTCGCCGATGGCGTTGTAGGCGTCGACGATCAGGTCGGTCAGCAGCCGGTCGCGGCTCGGGAAGTACCGGTAGATCGCGGACGACACCATGCCGAGCTCCCGGGCGACCGCGCGCAGTGACAGGCCCTGCGCGCCGACCTCGCCGAGCTGGCGGCGGGCCTCGTCCTTGATCTCCTGGGCCAGTTCGGCGCGGGCTCGGTCGCGTGCGGTGCGGGGGGCGGTCATGAGATCAGTGTGCCACGACGAGAGCAGTGCACCAAATCGAGAGCAGTGCTCTTGACATGGTGCACTGCTCTCGTGTTCACTGCTCTTAACCGAGAGCACTGCTCTCCCAACCTTCGGAGGACAGCATGACCGGGACCCGCTACATCGAGCCGAAGAAGTCGACCAGCGCCTTCAACGAGCTGGTCGCGAAGCTGACGAAGCTGGGCTTGAGCGTCTGGGGCAGCCGGGTGCTGACCGTGGTCGGCCGGAAGAGCGGGGAGCCGCGCTCGGTGCCGGTGAACCTGCTGACCGTCGACGGCGTCCGGTACCTGGTCGCCCCGCGCGGCGAGACGCAGTGGGTCCGCAACCTGCGGGCGGCCGGTCAGGGCACGCTGCGCGTCGGGCGCCGGGTCGAGACGTTCACGTTCCGCGAGCTGGACCACGACGAGAAGCCGGGCATCCTCCGCGCATACCTCAAGCGCTGGAAGTTCGAGGTCGGCGTGTTCTTCGACGGCGTCGACGCCAAGGCCTCGGACGAAAAGCTGCGCGAGATCGCGCCGGGCTACCCGATCTTCGAGATCTTCACGAAGTAGGTTTGCGCCGGGTGAAGTTGGCCGCTACCAGGACCACGCCGACCAGGAACGCGGCCAGGCCGATCAGGAACCACAGCTTCTGGCCGGTCATGAAGCTGCCGGTGATGACGCCGATCCCCTGCAGCACCCAAACGGCGCCGACCAGCACGAGCACGACTCCGACCGCGAGGGTGATCCACCGCCTCATCCACCCAGCTTAAGCGGGCGGCACGAGGTTGTGGCGGTAGGCGTAGACCACCGCGTGCACGCGGTCGGGCAGCCCGAGCTTGCTGAGCACGCGCGAGACGTGCGTCTTGACCGTCTCTTCGCCGACGTGCAGCTTCCGCGCGATCTCGGCGTTGCTGCAGGCACCCGCCAGCAACAGCAGCACCTCGCGCTCGCGGGACGTCAGCCGGGCCAGCTCCGGGGGTTCCGCGGCCGCCGGTTCGAGGACCGCCGCGAACTTCGCCACCAAGCGCCGCGTCACCGAGGGGTCGATCAGGGCGTCGCCGCGGGCGGCCACCCTCATCGCCGCGACCAGCTCTTCCGGCGCCAGGCTCTTCAGCAGGAACCCGCTCGCTCCGGCGCGCAGGGCGCGGTAGACGTACTCGTCGGCGTCGTAGGTCGTGAGCACCAGGACGCGGGTGTCGTTGCCCGGCGCGGCCAGGATCGCCTCGGTCGCCGCCAGGCCGTCGAGGCGGGGCATGCGGACGTCGAGGACCGCGACGTCCGGGCGGAGGCGGGCGGTCTCGGCGACCGCCTCGCGGCCGTCGGATGCCTCGCCGACGCAGGCGAAGTCGGGCTGGGTGTCGAGGAGCGCGCGCATCCCGGAGCGGAACATCGCGTGGTCGTCGGCCAGCAGGACGCGGATCATGTGCTCTCCACCGGGAAGGTCGTGCGCAGCTGCCAGTGGCCGCCGGTCTCGCCGTAGGAGACCTGGCCGCCGAACAGGGTGACGCGCTGGCGGATCCCCGCCAGGCCGCGGTGTGCGTGCTCGTTCTCTTCGGCGCGGCCGGCGCGGAGCCCGTTCGTCACCGTCAGCACGACCTCGGTGCGGCCGTGGTTCAGCTCGACCTCGACCGGGCCCTGGCCGTGGCGCAGGGCGTTGGTCAGGGCCTCCTGCGCGATCCGGTAGAGCGCGATGTCGAGCGAACCGGGCAGTTCGCGGGGCTCGCCGCGCAGGGTCAGGCGGGTGGGCAGACCGGCCGCGCGGACCGTCTCGACCAGCTCGTCGAGGTTGTCGAGACCGGGCTGTTCGGCGTTGGTCTCGGCGTGCAGGAGGTCGAGCAGCCGGCGCAGGTCCGCCATCGCCGAGCGGCTCGCCGACTCGACCGCGCCGAGCGACTTCCGCACCGCTCCGGCGCCCTCGGGCAGGCCCAGCCGGGCGGCGCCGGCGTGCACGCCGATGGCGCTGACGTGGTGGGAGATGACGTCGTGCAGGTCGCGCGCGATGGTGGTCCGTTCCTCGAGGACGGCCCGCTTGACGGCTTCTTCTTCGTGCTGCCGCCGTTCGTCGGCTTCCCGCTCGAGGTCGGCGATGTAGGCGCGCCGCGCGGTCGTGTACCGGCCGACCAGCCACGGCAGCAGCGCGGAGACACCGACGTTGATGGCGATGAGCCGCCAGTCGGCCGCGGTCCGCCCGCCGCCCTCGATGCAGCCGACGGTGACGCCGGCGAGCAGGGCGCCGAGCGCGAGCACGGCGGGCCGCGTCCGCAGCCAGGCCCCGGCCCGGTAGCCGGCGATGAGGATCCCGGCGTTGTTGCCGGTGACGTACCCCTGGCACGTGCAGAGGAGGAGCGGGGCACCCGCGAAGAGCACGGCGTGGGCGAGGGCGACCCACCCGGAGTACCGCGCGGCCCCGGCGAGCGCGGCGTTGACGGCGATCCCGGCGGCCAGCACCACCCAGGCCCGCCACCCGGCCTCGGGCAGGGGGCCGCGCAGGGTGAAGAGGGCGGCGTCGCAGACGACGCAGACGAGCGCGACCAGCAGCGACTGCCGTCTCAGCGACCCCCGGATGTCCTGCACACCCGCCACTGTGCCCTACCCCGGGAACGGACGGGAACGCCCCGATGCGACGTGAGGGGGTGTGCGCGGCACCGGGGCGTTCCCCGTCTGGGGATCCGGGTCAGTTCGTCGGGCGGGCCGAGTAGTCGCCCCGGCGCTGACCCGGCTGGCGCTGGCCCGGCTCGAAGCCCTTGCCCAACGTCGTCGCGGTGGCCGTCTGCCCCTCGACCTTGGCCACCACCGTGACGTTCGTGTCGCCGGTCTTCACGTCGCCCGTCTTCTGGGTCGACGAGTCGAGCGTGTACGTCTGCTTGTAGCCGTCCTTGCTGGTCAGCGTCACCGAGGTGGCGCTCAGCTCGGTGACGTCGCCGGTCTGGAGGCGCTCGGTCGTGTAGCCGCCGCTGCCGTTCGAGACCACGAAGTCGCCGTGGAGGGCGTCGCGCAACGCCGCCATTCCGCCGCCGAAGCCACCGCCCGGCCCCTGGCCGCGGAACTGGCCGCCGCCCGGACCGCCGCCGGGGCCGCCGAAGCCGCCCGGGCCCTGCGCGGAGTTGTCGGCGCTGCTCGTGCCCGCCCAGATCGCCGCGCCGCCGCCCGCCGCGATCACCACGGCGATGCCGGCCGCGATCGCCGTCTTCTTGCCGGACCACCCCTTCTTCGGCGCCGCCGGGGCCGGGTCGCCCCAGTTGGCGCCCTCGGGCTGGGTGTTCGGCATCGGCTCGGTCGTCATCGTGTCCTCCGGTGGTGCCCACACTGGTCCCGCTCAGGTTCACCGCCGCGGCTGTGTTTGAGCTGTGCGGAGCGTCAGCGGGCGCTGTGCCTCGATCGCGGGAACCTTCACAGCGAATGCACAGCGAGCACACAGCGAACACCGACGCCGGGCCGGGAAGGTGGCACTATGACCGCTATGAACGCCACGTCACCCGGCCCCGGCAAGGCCGACCTGCGCCGCGCCGACGGGAGCCCGGTGCGGGTGCTCGTCGTCGACGACGAGGCGACGCTGGCCGAGCTCGTGTCGATGGCCCTGCGGATGGAGGGCTGGGAGGTGCGCAGCGCGGGCGACGGCACCGAGGCCGTCCGGATCGCGCGCGACTTCCGGCCCGACGCCGTCGTCCTCGACGTCATGCTCCCCGACTTCAGCGGCCTCGAGGTCCTGCGGCGGATGCGGTCCGAGGCGCCGAACCTGCCCGTCCTCTTCCTCACGGCGAAGGACGCGGTCGAGGACCGCATCGCCGGGCTGACCGCGGGCGGCGACGACTACGTCACCAAACCCTTCAGCCTCGAAGAGGTCGCCCTGCGCCTGCGCGCGCTGCTGCGCCGGGCCGGCGGGGTCACCGGCGCCAGCGGGTCGACGCTCGTCGTCGGCGACCTCACCCTGGACGAGGACAGCCGCGAGGTGCACCGCGGCGGTGATCTCGTGCCGCTCACCGCGACCGAGTTCGAGCTGCTGCGCTACCTCATGCGCAACCCCAAGCGCGTGCTGTCGAAGGCCCAGATCCTGGACCGCGTGTGGAGCTACGACTTCGGCGGCCAGGCCAACATCGTCGAGCTCTACATCTCCTACCTGCGCAAGAAGATCGACGCCGACCGCGAGCCGATGATCCACACCATGCGGGGCGCCGGGTATGTCCTCAAGCCCGCAGGCTGAACCGACGCGCGTCCGCCGGCCGTGGTCGCTGCGGCGGCGGCTGATCGTCCAGCTCGCCGCGCTGCTCGCCCTGGTCTGCGTGGTCGTCGGCGTGGTGACGGAGTTCGCGCTGAGCGAGTTCCTCGTCGGTCAGCAGGACAAGCGGCTGGCCGCGGCGAGCGACCGCGCCGCGCACGGCCCGGAACGGCCGGCGCCCTGGCCCTACGGCGAAACGCCGCCACCGGACGCGCTGCGCGTGCTCGGCCAGGGCGAGGGCACGCTCGCCGTCGTCCAGGTCGGTTCGAAGATCACCGCCGGCGTCCTCGACTCGAGCGCCGCCGGGCCGTCGAAGCGCAAGGCGCCGTTCAAAGAAGTCCCGACGGCGCAGGTGCTGGCCCTGCTCGCGCTGTCGTCGGACGGGAAGCAGCGGAGCATCGACCTCGGCGGCAGCCTCGGCGAGTACCGCGTCGTCTCGACGACGTCGCCGCGCGGGGAAAAGACGGTCATCGGCCTGCCGCTGAAGGACGTCAACGAGACGCTCTGGCAGCTCGGGTTCATCCTCGGCGGGGTCGCGCTCGCCGGGATCCTGGTGGCGGGCGCGGTCGGCGCGGCGACGATCCGGCGCACGATGCAGCCGCTCGACCGGCTGGCCGCGACCGCGACCCGCGTCTCCGAACTGCCGCTGGACCGCGGCGAAGTCGCGCTGTCCGAACGCGTCCCGGAGGCCGACACCGACCCGAACACCGAGGTCGGCAAGGTCGGCTCGGCGCTGAACCGGATGCTGCAGCACGTCGCGAACGCGCTGACCGCGCGGCACGCGAGCGAGAACCGCGTCCGCCAGTTCGTCGCGGACGCGAGCCACGAGCTGCGCACCCCGCTGGCGGCGATCCGCGGCTACGCGGAACTGACCCGCCGCGGCGGCGAGCAGGTGCCGCCGGACGTCGCGTTCGCGATGAGCCGCGTCGAGTCCGAGTCGCGCCGGATGACGACGCTGGTGGAGGACCTGCTGCTGCTCGCCCGCCTCGATTCCGGGCGGCCGGTGGTGCACGAGTGGGTGGACCTGTGCCGGCTGGTGGCGGACGCGGTCGCGGACGCGCACGTCGCCGGCCCGGACCACAAGTGGCTGATGGACGTCCCGGGCGAGCCGATCGGCGTCCTCGGCGACGCGGGCCAGCTGCACCAGGTGGTGATCAACGTCCTCGCCAACGCGCGGACGCACACGCCACCGGGCACCACGGTGACGACCGCTTTGTCCACTTCGGGCGGAATCGTCCGGCTCCGGGTGGCCGACGACGGCCCGGGCATCCCGCCGGAGATCCTCCCGGACATCTTCGAGCGCTTCGCCCGCGGCGACAATTCCCGGTCGCGCGCGGCGGGGAGCACGGGACTGGGGCTGGCGATCGTGGCCGCGGTGGTCGCCGCGCACGGCGGCCGCGTCGGGGTGCAGAGCCGGCCGGGACGCACGGAGTTCGAGATCACCTTGGCGGAGGCGCCCGCGCCGGGTTAGCCGGGGTAGCGGGCCACGATGGTCGCGAGGTCCGGCGCCAGCCGCAGCTCGGTCGCCAGCAGGTCCGGGTGCCGCAGCCAGTGCAGCCGTGCTTCGTCGGGCTCGCCGCGGAACGTCGGCGGCCAGGAGGTCATCGGCGTGAAGTCGTCGAGGACGAGACAGCCGCCCGGGCGCAGCCACGCGCGCGGTGCCAGCGGCGGTTCGGCGCCCTTGCCCTGACCGCCGCCGTCGACCACCAGCAGGTCGAACGGCCCGGCCGCGGCCAGCTCGGTCCAGTCCCCGCGCAGGAGCGTCACGGACGGCGTGCCGTCGAACAGCTCGGCCGCGGCGGTGTGGCGCCCCGCGTCCCGTTCGACGCTGACCAGCGCGGTGCCGGGGGCGGCTCCGGCCGCGAGCCAGGCCAGCCCCACCCCGAAGCCGGTCCCCGTCTCGCCGATCGTGCCACCGGCGACCCCGCCGGCGAGCAGCCGCAGCAACCTGCCCTGGGCGGGGCGGCAGGAGCAGCCGAAGCCCGCTCGCCCGGCCGCGGCCACGGCCCGCCGGACGAGGTCGGGCAAGTCCGTTTCCCCCGCGTACTCCGCGGTCCCGTTCTCCGACATGATCACCCGTCCGGGGTCGATGCACAGCCGGCGCACAGCTTCGCCACAAGTTCACCACATGCACCGCCGACACGGTGACGTTCATGACGACCACGCTGCCGGCGCCCGCCCACGCACAGCCCCAGCCGCCCGCTCCCGTCCGGGAACCGCGGTGGGTCAAGCCGTCCGTGGCCGCCCTGCTGCTCGGGACCGGCCTGCTCTACCTCTGGGACCTCGCGAAAACCGGCTGGGCCAACGACTTCTACGCGATGGCCGTGCAGGCCGGCACGTGGAGCTGGAAGGCGCTGTTCTTCGGTTCGCTCGATCCGGGCAACGTCGTCACCGTCGACAAACCCCCCTTCTCCCTTTGGCTCATGGGGCTGTCCGGGCGGGTCTTCGGCTTCTCCAGCTGGAGCCTGCTCGTGCCGGACGCGCTCGCGGGCGTCGCCTCCGTCGGCCTGCTCTACCTCGCCGTGCGGCGGCTTTCGGGGCCGGGTGCCGGGCTGCTGGCCGGGGCCGGGCTCGCGCTGACGCCGGTCGCCGCGCTCATGTTCCGCTACGACAACCCCGACGCCTTCCTCGTCCTCCTGCTCGTCGCCGGTGCGTACTGCGTGGTGCGGGCGCTGGAGCACGCGAGCACGAAGTGGCTGGTGCTGGCCGGGGTCGCGATCGGGTTCGGGTTCCTCGACAAGATGCTGCAGGCCTTCCTCGTGCTGCCCGCGTTCGTGCTCGCGTACGCCGTCGCGGCCCCGGCGTCGCTCGGGCGCCGGATCGGGCAGCTGGTCGCCGCGGCGGGTGCGGTGGTCGTCTCCGCCGGCTGGTGGATCGCGGCCGTCGCGCTGTGGCCGGTCGCGGACCGGCCCTACATCAGCGGCTCGACCGACAACACCGTGCTCGAACTGGCCTTCGGCTACAACGGCCTCGGCCGGATCTTCGGCGAAGGCCGCGGCGGTGGGGGCGGCGGCCGGACGTTCACGCCGCCCGCCGGGGTGGAGCTGCCCACCGGCGGCGGTGGTTTCGGTGGCTTCGGCGGGCAGGCCGGCCTGACCCGGCTGTTCGGCGGCGAGTTCGGCGGCGAGGCGTCGTGGCTGTTGCCGGCCGCGATCATCGGGCTGGCCGCCGGCCTGTGGTTCACGCGCCGGGCGCCGCGCACCGACCGCACGCGGGCGGCCCTGCTGCTCTGGGGTGGCTGGCTGGTGGTCACCGCGCTGGTGTTCAGCTACATGAGCGGCATCATCCACCCGTACTACACGGTCGCGCTGGCCCCCGGGGTCGCCGCGACGCTGGCGATCTCCGCGCGCGAGCTCTGGCGCGGCCGGGCGAACTTCGCGGCTCGCGCGGTGCTCGCCGTGCTGCTCGCGGTGACGGCGGTCTGGTCCTTCCTCCTCCTCGCGCGGACGCCGGACTGGCAGCCGTGGGTCCGCTACACGCTCCTGGTGGCCGGTGCCGCCGCCGTGGCGGGGCTGCTCTTCGGCGCCGACCGGTTCCGGCGGCTCGGCCCGGTCGTGGCCGTGCTCGGCCTGTGCGGCGCGCTGCTCGGGACGACGTCCTTCACGCTGGCCACCGCGGCGGCCGCGCACTCCGGCGGGACACCGTCGTCCGGGCCGGCCGTCGCCGGCGGACGGGGGCCGCGCGGCTTCGGTGCGGGGGAAGCCGGCACCGCGGTCATCGACCTGCTGAAGGGCACGACGACGAAGTGGGCCGCGGCGCAGAGCGGCGCGATGCAGTCGGCGGGGCTGGCCCTGGCGAGCGGACGCCCGGTGCTCGCGATCGGCGGCTTCAGCGGCAGCGACCCGGCGCCGACGTTGCGGCAGTTCCAGGCATACGTCGCCGACGGCGACATCCGCTACTACGTCGCCGGTGGTCGCGGGGGCTTCGGCGGCGGCCGCGGGACCGCCGGGGAGATCCAGGCCTGGGTCGAGCAGAACTTCACGCCGCTCTCGGTCGGGGGCACGACGGTTTACGACCTGGCTAAATCTGTCGATTGACAGAAATTCGGCCGACCGGGTTGAATTGTTTCAAGCGTGTAAACAGTCGGGGAATCATTCGGCGTATTCGAGACCCGTGCGGTATCGGCGGATGCGGACACGTGTTCGAATAGCCGGAACGTGCTCGGGTCATTCCGAACGACCGTTCGGGTCCGTTGAGTCGCGCTGGGTAACGCCCTCGGCACCGGTTGCGATCGCAGTAACGACAGGAGACTTCGGGGCGTGCACTTGCACGCGCTCCGCGCACACGCACGCCGAGATCTTGGCCGGTCGGCCGACAGAAATCCCGTGCAAAACACCCTCGAACACATCGATGCCGCAGGCTGACCCGGGCGGCGGTCACTCGTTCGGCTGCATTGGGCGGACGTTGTGGGGATCTTGTGTCACTCGCTAGGCTCTCCGCCGGGAGAGGGACAGGGGTGGCTGATCCGGTGCGCTGAGTGCTGGGATTTCACTGGTGGTAGGCGCCTCCTGTCCGCGTTCTCTCGCGATGACCCGATCAGGTGCGGCGGAAGTGAGCAGTGATGACCGTGCGCGTTAGCGCAGCTCGAACCAATCGCCCTTCCAGTCGTCACCACCCGTAGTCCTGAGCGCCGCAATTCCTCCTTTCGGTACGCACCACTCCACTTCCCCCGCAACCTGGAGTTCGTTGTGATTTCCCGTCCTCGCCCCCGTCTGCTGACGGTGCTCCTGACTTTGCTGACCCTCGCCGGAGTCACTGCGCTTTCCGGGTGCAGCGACAGTTCCGCCTCCGGCAGTGGCAGCAAGATCACCATCGGGTTCAGCGCCTGGCCGGGCTGGTTCCCCTGGCAGGTGGCGCAGGAACAGGGCCTGTTCGCCAAGAACGGCGTCAACGTCGATCTGAAGTATTTCGACAATTACACCGACAGCATCAACGCCCTCTCCAGTGGCGCGATCGACGCCAACAGCCAGACCCTCAACGACACGCTTTCGTCGGTCTCCGGCGGCGCCAAGCTGTCGATCGTGCTGGTGAACGACAACTCCACCGGCAACGACAAGGTCATCGCGCGGGACGGGATCACCAGCATCGCCGACCTCAAGGGCAAGAAGGTCGCCGTCGAGCAGGGCGCGGTCGACCACTACCTGCTGCTGCTGGCGCTGCAGTCGGCGAAACTGACCGAAAAGGACATCCAGCTCGTCAATCTCCCGACCGACGCCGCGGCCGCCGCGTTCAAGAGCGGCCAGGTCGACGCGGTCGCCGCGTTCGCGCCGTTCACCTCGACGGCGCTGGAGCGCGCGGGCAGCCGCGCGATCTCGTCGTCGGCCGAGTTCCCCGGCGCCATCCCGGACCACCTGGTCACGTCGCAGAAGCTGGTCAAGGACCGCCCGAAGGACGTCCAGGCGCTGGTCAACACCTGGTTCGAGACGCTGACCTGGATCAAGAACAACAAGGACGCGGCGGTCAAGATCATGGCCAAGCGCGGTGGCGTCTCCGAGGCGGACTACAAGTCCTACGACGCCGGCACCACGATCTTCACGCGCCAGCAGAACATCGACGCGTTCACCCCGGGCGTCACCGCGCAGCACCTGGACTTCCAGGCGAACAAGATCGTCGACTTCATCGTCGGCACCGGGCTCGCCCAGCAGCGGCCCTCGCTCGACGGCCTGTTCGACGACCAGTTCGTGAAGGCCGCGCCCCAGTGACCGGTCCGACCCAGCGCACCACCCCGGCGGCCACGGCCGACGCACGGGCCGCGGAAGCCCAGGAAGCGGAACAGCGGCTCGCCGAGCAGCAGGAGGCCGGCCGGGCGGGCGGCGGGCGACCGGCCTGGTCGCCGCTGCCCCGCCGGGCCGGGCTGAAACCGTCCGCTTCACCGCTGTTCTCCTTGCGCACGCCCATTTCCGCGGCGTCCCGCTGGACGCTCGCGGTGCTGTCGTTCGCCGTCCCGTTCCTGGCCTGGGTGGTGCTGAGCTTCAGCGGGGCCGTCGACTCGACGTTCCTGCCGTCCCCGGCCGCGGTGCTCCGGGCCGGCCTCGACATGGCGAGCAGCGGCGAGCTCTTCGACGACCTCTGGACGACCACCCAGCGGGTGCTCGAAGGCTTCGGCCTCGCCGTGCTCGTCTCCGTCCCGCTCGGCATCCTGATGGGTAGCTTCACCGCCGGGCAGGCGTTCTTCGAGCCGCTGATCGGGCTGCTGCGCTACCTGCCGGCGAGCGCGTTCATCCCGCTGCTGATCATCTGGCTCGGCCTCGGCGAGCCGTCGAAGATCGCCATCCTCTTCATCGGCACGGTCTTCTTCAACACGCTGATGACCGCCGACGTCGTCCGCGGCGTGCCGAACTCGCTCATCGACGTCTCCTACACGCTCGGCGCGCGCCGCGGCGAGGTGCTGCGCAAGATCGTCGTGCCGCAC
Organism: Amycolatopsis sp. NPDC003731; assembly: GCF_053586895.1. Classification (NCBI taxonomy): domain Bacteria; kingdom Bacillati; phylum Actinomycetota; class Actinomycetes; order Pseudonocardiales; family Pseudonocardiaceae; genus Amycolatopsis; species Amycolatopsis sp. NPDC003731. Next base: position 11,480 of record NZ_JBSFNC010000121.1, read on the forward strand.
TCGCTGCCGGGCATGATCGACGCGATCCGGGTCAACGCGGCCGCGGCGTGGAACTTCGTGGTCGTCGCCGAGCTGATCAACTCCTCGGCCGGCCTCGGCTACCGGATCGTCCGCGCGCAGCGGTTCCTGCAGACCGACAAGATCTTCGCGGTGCTCGTGGTCATCGGGATCGCCGGGCTCGCCATCGACGTCCTGCTGCGCCTGCTGCGCACGCGGGTCGGGAAGTGGGCGGCATGACGCTGGAACTGCGGAACGTCGCCAAGGACTACACCGTCCGCGGCAAGATCACCCGCGCGCTCGACGGCGTCGACCTCGAAGTGCTGCGCGGCGAATTCGTCTGCGTCGTCGGCGCGAGCGGCTCGGGCAAGTCGACGCTGCTTTCGCTGGTGGCCGGGCTGAGCCGGCCGACCGAGGGCGAGATCGTGCTCGACGGCGTGCCGGTGACCGGGCCCGGCCCCGACCGCGGGCTCGTCTTCCAGGCGGGTGCGCTCTACCCGTGGCGCAGCGTCGAGAAGAACGTCGCGTTCGGACTCGAGCTGCTTTCGCTCGACCCGGCCGAGCGCGCCGAGCGGGTGGACTGGTACCTCGCCGAAACCGGCCTCCAGGCCGTGCGCAAGTCGTTGCCGAAACAGCTTTCCGGCGGCCAGAAGCAGCGCGTCGCGATCGCCCGCGCGCTCGCGTGCGAGCCGGAAGTCCTGCTGCTGGACGAACCCTTCGGTGCCTTGGACGTCCAGACCAAAGAGGACATGCAGGTGCTCATCCGCCAGGTGTGGGCCGACACCGGCACCACGGTGCTGATGGTCACCCACGACGTCGAGGAAGCGGTTTTCCTCGGTGGCCGGGTGGTGGTGCTCGCCTCCGACCCGGGCCGGATCGCCGCCGACGTCGAGGTGGCGCTGCCCGCCGAGCGGGACCTGGCGGTGAAGCGCGAACCGCGGTTCCTCGAGCTGCGCGCCCGGATCGAGGACCTGGTCCGGGAGCAGCACCGGGGCCACGTGAGCCGGGTGGCCGCGGTCGAGTGAGAACGGAAGACGGGAAGGTCGCGGGATGAGACACGGCAGGCCGACCGCGAAACGGGCCGGCGGAGGCTTTCTCGCCCGGCTCGGTATCCGCGGCAAGCTGAACCTGCTGCTCCTGCCCCCGCTGGTCGCGGTGGTGCTGGTGTCGGTGCCGTTCGTGCTGACGCAGGCGAACAGCGCCGGTGCGGCGGCGCAGTCGGCCGACGTGGCGCGGCACGCGCAGCAGCTCGGCGGGCTGATGTGGCAGCTGCAGCGCGAGCGGCTGGTGACGGCCGCGTTCGTGGCGACGCCGTCGGCGAGCCCCGACCAGATGGTCCAGCAGCAGAAGGTGGTCGACCAGACGGTCGCCGACGTCCGCCGGTCGCTGGGCGACGACGCCCCCGACGAGCTTTCCGCGGCGCTGACCCGGATCGGCTCGCTCGCCGAGCTGCGGCAGAACGCCGCCCGCCGCGGGGTCGCGCTCGACAGCGTCGCCCGTACCTACAACGCCGTGGTCGACGCGGTGATCGACGCCCTGCGCCTGGTCCCGCAGCTCACCAGTGACGCCGAGGGTGCCCGTGAGCTGACCGCGCTGGACGCCCTGCTGCGCGCGAACGAGGAGAACTCGCTGCGCGCGATGGCCCTCATCGTGACCGCCGTGTCGCCGGACGCCGGAAAGCCCATCCTGGACGACGCGACCCAGCAGGCGCCGATCTTCGTCGACCGGTTCGTCAAGCAGGGCGACGACGGTGACGACTCCCAGCGCTCCGCCCTCGTCGTCCGGGTCGAGCAGAGCGACGCCGGGCGCCGCGTCGACGAACTCGCCGCCCTGGTCGAGCAGCCGCGCGACGCGGCCGCCACCACGCAGTACGTCGCGGACGTCTTCTCCGCGTCGGACGCCCACGCGGGACAGCGGAGGCTCGTGCAGGAGCGGGCGATCAACGAGATCGCCGACTCCGCGACCGGACGCGCGGACGCCGCGACGCGGCTGGCCTGGACGGTCGGCCTCGGCGCCGGCGCGCTGTTCCTGCTGGTCGCCTTCCTCGCCGTCGCGGTGTCCCGCTCGATCGCCGGCCCGCTGCGCCAGCTGACCACCGCGGCGACGTCGGTCGCCGACCTGGCCGGCACCGAGCTCGTCCGCGTGACCGACACCGAAGAGGCCGAGGAGCAGGTCCCGCGCCTGGCCACCATCGACGTCGTCTCCGAAGACGAGCTGGGCAAGCTGGCCGCCGCGTTCAACCGGGTCCAGACCACCGCGGCCGAGCTCGTCGAACGCCAGGCGCTCACCCGCCGCAACACCAGCCTGATGTTCGCCAACGTCGCGAAGCGCACGCAGAACCTCGTCGGCCGCCAGCTGGCCCTGATCGACGAGGTCGAGCGCAACGAGCAGGACACCCGGCTGCTGGCCAGCCTCTACCGGCTCGACCACCTCTCCACCCGCCTGCGCCGCAACGCCGACAACCTGCTCGTGGTGTCCGGCACCCGCGACGAAACCCGGATCGCCGGCCCGATCGAGCTGTCCACGGCGCTGCGCTCGGCGCTCGCCGAGATCGAGGACTACCAGCGCGTCAAGCTCGGGGTCGTCGCCGACATCCTGCTGTCGTCGGCCCTCGGTGCCGACCTGGTGCTCGTCTTCGCCGAGCTGCTGGAGAACGCGACGTCGTTCTCGCCGCCGGGGTCGATGGTCGAGGTGGACACCATGCAGCTGGCCGACGGCGCCTGCCTGGTGAGCATCGTCGACCACGGCATCGGCATGACCGCGGAGAAACTGGCCGAGGAGAACCAGCGGCTCGTCGAGCGCGAACGCCTGGAGCTCGCGCCGACCAGTGTGCTCGGCCTGTTCGTGGTCGGCCGCCTGGCGCGGCGCCACGAACTGGGCGTCGAGCTGCTCGCGACGCCGACCACCGGCGGTGTGACCGCGCGGCTGACCATCCCGGCGTCGCTGTTCACCCACCGCACCTCGCTGCGCCCGAAGACCGAGCAGACGCCCGCGATCCCGGCGCAGGCCGCGCCGCCGATTTCCGCGCCGCCGCGGCACGCCGCGCCGGTCACGCCCCTCCCACTGTCCTCTTCGGACGACTTCCGGCCGCCGGCGCCCGATCGCGACCGGCCCGCCGAGCTGCCGGCGCCGGCGATCCCGGCGCTGCTCGGCCACGGCAACGGCTTCCGCTGGTTCCGCGAACTGGAACCGGTGTGGCCGGACGCCGAACCCGACGCCACCCCGGCCGAGGAACCCGAACCCGAGGTGGCGGTCGCGGCGTCGGTGTCTTCTGCGTCGTCGGTGTCTTCTTCGGAGTCGCGGGGCGGTCTGCGCCGCCGGGTCCGCGGCGCTCAGCTGCCCAGCCCGGGCACGTCCGCCCCGGCGGCCGACACGAAGCCGCGGCACGACCCGGAAGCGACCAAGGCCGCGATGGACGGCTTCGCGAGCGCCTTCGCGAAGGCCGCCGAAGCCGCTCCGCCGCCCACCGCCGCCTTCACGAAGGCGGCCGAGGTCAGCGCGCTGACGACCGACCCGCCGGCCGCGCCGCCCACCGTCGTGACCGCGCCCGTGTCACCCCTCCCGGTCCGCGCCCCCGTGGACGCACCACTGGTGGCCACCGCCCCGTTCACGGCCGCCGAGCGGTCGCGCGACGGCCTGATCCGCCGGGTCCCCGGTGCCCAGCTCGCCCCCGGCCTGCGTCAGCAGCCCGCGGGGCGGCCGCTCGCCCGCGCCGTCGTCAACCGCAGCAAGCGGGACCCGGCGGCCGAACGAGCGGCGTTCGACGCGTTCGCCGCCGGCCTCGCCAAGGCGGAGGACGTTACGGCAGACAGCCCGCCCCAAGGCGTGGTCGCCGGTCGTGTGATGGAACGAGGAGAAGAGAGCAGGAAATGAGCATCCCCGCACCTGGCGTCAGTGTCGAAGCCCAGAACTTCAACTGGCTGGTGAGCCGCTTCGCGCAGCACACCGCGGGCGCGATAGCCGCCATCGCGGTCTCGGCCGACGGCCTGCTGATCGCGATGTCGACGGAGCTCGAGCGCTCCAACGCCGACCGCCTCGCCGCGATCTCCTCCGCCATGCTCGGCCTCGCCCACGGCGTCTCCGAAAGCCACCCGCTCGGCTCGCCGGACAAGGTGATCATCGAACTCGAGCACGGGTACCTGCTCGTCTGCACGATCAGCATCGGCTGCTCGCTGGGCGTGCTGGCCAACAAGCAGGCCAGCCTCGGCACGATCGCCTACGAGATGGCGATGTTCGCCAACCGCGCCACCGAGGTGCTGACACCCGGCTTGATCGAGGAGCTCAAGAACACCGTGGGGTCGTGATGTCCGAAGAGCCGGACATCTCGCTGCTGCGGCCGTACCTGATGACCTCGGGACGGGCCCAGCCGGTCGACCAGAGCCTCGAGATCGAGGCGCAGGTCATGACGTCCCGCCTGGGCGCGGCGTCGCACCCGAAGCTCACGTTCGAACGCCAGGAAATCGTTTCCCTCTGCCGGAACACGATGTCGGTCGCCGAGGTGGCCGCCATGCTCGGCCTGCACATCGGCGTGGCCAGGGTGCTGGTGGCCGACCTCGCCGAGCTGGGTTACGTCGTCGTCCGGCGGCCGGGCAACCACAACTCGCACGACCTCGGCATGATCGAAAGGGTCATTCGTGGACTCGAAGCCATTCACTGAGCCGGGCACCCGGCCGCCGGCCCCGGTCAAGATCGTCATCGCGGGCGGCTTCGGCGTCGGCAAGACGACGGCGGTGTCGTCCATCTCGGAGATCAAGCCGCTGACCACCGAGGCGGCGATCACCTCGATGTCCGTGGACAACACCGGTCACGTCCCCTCCAAGACCACGACGACGGTGGCCCTGGACTTCGGCTGCATCACGATCGACGAAGAGGTCAAGCTGTACCTGTTCGGCACCCCGGGCCAGGACCGCTTCGGCTTCATGTGGCAGGACCTGGTCCACGGCGCGCTCGGCGCCCTGGTGATCGTCGACACCCGCCGCATGGACGACTGCTACCCGGCGGTCGACTACTTCGAGAACGCGGGCCTCCCGTTCGTGGTGGCGGTCAACATGTTCGACGGCTCCCTCGGCCACAACCTCGAGGACGTGCGCTGGGCGCTCGCGGTGAGCGACGACGTCCCGCTGATCACGTTCGACGCCCGGCAGAAGCTGTCGGTCCGGGACGCCCTGCTGGCGGTGCTGCACAACACGTTCAAGCGGGCCCGAGCCCAGGCGGGCGCGGGGGCCTGAGCAGGTCTCGGATGTGTCTGGAGGGGTCTCCCGAGACCTCCTCGGAGGTATCCGACTACACTGATCCACGGACCCCGCGCGGCGTCCACCCTGTGAACCTCCCCAGGGCCGGAAGGCAGCAAGGATAAGCAGGCTCTGGCGGGTGCGCGGGGTCCCCTTTTTGCTTAAAACAGGCCCAGGACGTCGTCCGGGGGGCTTGGGGGCGGTGGGGCGTCCGCGTCCGTGATCGGGGCCGCGCTCCCCGCCAGCTTTCGCAGCTCCGCGCCGTGCACGCACCTCGCCGGGAACGCCGCCGACGCCGTCCGCTGTGCTATCTCCGCCGTCGGGAGCTCGGTCGCCGAGGCCGCGAGCACCAGATTGCCGAACCGGCGGCCGCGCAGGACGGCCGGGTCCGCCAGGAGCAGGACCTCCGGGAACACCTCCAGCAGCGTCGCCAGGAAGCGGCGGGCGAACGGCAGGCCCGAGCCGTCCGTGATGTTCGCCAGGTAGATGCCCGGCGATCGCAAGAGGCCCGCGATTGCCGCCGTCGCCTCCAGCGTGGCCAGGCCGCCCGCCAGCGTCGCCCTCTGGAACGCGTCGACCACCACCAGGTCCGCCGAGTCCTCCCGGCGCGTCGCCAAGCCCTCCCGGCCGTCCGTCACCCGGACGCGCAAGCCCGGCACCCGCAGCCCCAGCTGGGTGCGGACCAGCTCCACCAGCTCGCCGTCGGCGTCGAACACCAGCTGCCGGGAGCCCGGCCGTGCCGTCGCGACGTACCGGGGCAGCGTGCACGCCGCCCCGCCGATGTGGAGCGCGTCCAGGGGGCCGGGCGGCAGGCGGTCCAGCACGTCCGCGAACCGGCGGACGTAGTCGAACTCCAGGTGGGCGGGGTCGTCGAGGTCGACGTACGACTGCGCGACGCCGTCCACCGACACCAGCCAGGCGTTGCCGCGGTCGGCGTCGCGGACGAGCTCCGCCGTGCCGAACCGCACCGGGTAGCGCCCGGGCACCGGCTCGGGTTTCCGCGTGCGGCTCACGGGATCCGAGGTTATCGGAAACATTCCGACCGCCCCCGCGATAAGCCACCGGACGATCATCGATCGAGGGGGTTCACTTGCGGGCAAACGCAGTAATCGTCGCCGCCGCACTGGCGGCCGGGGTGTTCGCGACGCCGGCGGCCGCGGACGTGCTGCCCGACCGGGCGCAGGCCGTCGCGTACCTGGAAACCGGCGGGACCGGCGTGGCGCGGGCCGCCGAAGCGGCGTTGCTCGGCTCGCCCGCCGACCTGCAGGCCTTCCTGGCCACCGGCCGCCAGCAGGCGCAGAACGACGACGAGCGGGTCCTCGTCACCCAGGCGCTCACCAACGGCGGCCCGGTCACCAAGCGCACCGCTCAGAAGGCGCTCAGCGGCACCCAGGACGACGTCCGGGAGTACCTGGCGCACGGCCTGGCGCAGGCCCGGATCGCCGACGACCGGATCGCCGTCGGCCAGGCCATGAGCACCGGCGGCCCGACCGTCAACGTCCGGGCCCAGCAGGCGCTCGACGGCACACCCGCCGACGTGCGGGCCTTCCTGGAGACCGGCCTGCAGCGGGCGAAGGACGTCGACGACCGCCTCACGGTCGACCAGGCCATGGCCGAAGGCGGCCCGGAGGTCAAGGCCGCCGGGCAGGCGGCGCTCGACGGCACGCCGGAGGACGTCCGGTACTTCCTGTCGCTGTGGTGGCAGGTCAGCGTGAACTACGACGCCGAAGCCACCTCGGTCCGGCAGCGGCTCGACGAGGCCAAGGCGGCCAAGGCCGCCCACCGCACCCTGGAAGTGAAGATCGCCGCGGGCACCGCCCGCCGGATCGCCGCGGACGCGCGGACGGCGAACGCCGACCGGCTCAAGGCCCAGCAGGCTGAGAACCAGCGCAACGGCCAGGCCGCCGCACAGGCCGACGCGGCCGCGCAGCAGCAGGCCAGCGAAGCCGCGGCGCGCGCGGCGAAGGCCAAGACCGACAACGACAAGCTGCTAGCCGACGCGGACCCGGCGCTGACCGTGCCGAACGGCCGCAAGGCGTCGGTCTACCTGCTGCGCAACGGCGGTGCCGCCGTCAAGAACGCCGCCCGGGCCGCGCTGAGCGGCTCGGACGACGACGTCGTCACGTTCGTGCGCAGCGGTCTCGCCGTCGCGCAGGAGGCCGACGACCGCGCCGCCGTCTCGGCGATCGCGGCGGACCCGAACGCCCGCCCGGGCTTGCGCCAGGCGGCTCGTGACGCGCTCGCCGGCCCGTACGCCGGTGTCGCCGCGCTGCTGCGCACCGGTGACTACCCGGGCCGGGACACCGACGACCGCATCGAGGTCAACCAGCTCCTGGCGGCCGGCGGCCCGTCGACGAAGTCGGCGGCGCAGAAGGCGCTCGACGGCACCGTCGCGGATGTCCGCGAGTTCCTGGCCCACGGCCGGTACGTCGCGCACCTGATCGACCTGGACATCTACGCCACCCGGACGCTGGGGGAAGGCCCCGAGGTCGTCGCGGTCGCCCAGGGCGTTCTCGACGGGCCGGACTCGGGCCTGCAGCACTACCTCGACGTCGAACTGCCGAAGGCGCGGGCGCGTGACGCGTTCACGGCGGCGCACGTCACCAAGGTGAACGCCATGGTCGCCGAAGCGACGGCCCTGGTCTCCTGACCGCACGGCGAAGGTTGTCGGTGGTGCCCGGTACCCTCGCGAGGTGGCTCTCGCGCTGTACCGCAAGTACCGTCCGGCGACCTTCGCCGAGGTCGTCGGTCAGGAGCATGTGACCGAACCCCTCCGCACGGCGCTGTCCGCCGGGCGGATCAACCACGCCTACCTCTTCTCCGGCCCGCGCGGCTGCGGCAAGACGTCGAGCGCGCGCATCATGGCGCGCTCGCTGAACTGCGCCAAGGGCCCGACGCCGGACCCGTGCGGCGAGTGCAACTCGTGTCGCGCGCTGGCGCCCGAGGGGCCGGGCAGCGTCGACGTCACGGAGCTCGACGCGGCGAGCCACGGTGGTGTCGACGACGCCCGCGAGCTGCGGGACAAGGCGTTCTACGCGCCGGCCGAGTCGCGCTACCGGGTGTTCATCATCGACGAGGCGCACATGGTCACGACGCAGGGCTTCAACGCCTTGCTGAAGATCGTGGAAGAGCCGCCGGAACACGTCATCTTCATCTTCGCGACCACCGAGCCGGACAAGGTGCTGACCACCATCCGCTCGCGCACGCACCACTACCCGTTCCGGCTGATCCCGCCGAGCTCGATGCGCAACCTGCTGGAGCGCAACATCGCGGCCGAGGGCGTCGAGGTCGAGCCGGCGGTGTACCCGCTGGTCATCCGCGCGGGCGGCGGCTCGGCGCGTGACACGCAATCGGTGCTCGACCAGCTGCTGGCGGGCGCCGGGCCGGAGGGCGTTTCGTACTCGCGGGCGGTCGCGCTGCTGGGCGTCACGGACGTCGCGCTGATCGACGACATGGTCGACGCGCTGTCGACCGAGGACGCGGCCACGGTGTTCGGCACGGTCGAGAAGCTGACCGAGGCGGGCCACGACCCGCGCCGGTTCGCTACCGACCTGCTCGACCGGCTGCGCGACCTGGTGCTGCTGCGCGCGGTGCCGGAGTCCGCGGGCGGGCTGGTGTCCGCGCCGGAGGAGGAGCTGACGCGGATGGTCGCGCAGGCCGAGCGGATCGGCCTGGCCACGCTGTCGCGCTACGCCGACATCGTCCACAATGGACTGCTGGAGATGCGGGGTGCGACGTCGCCCCGGCTCGTGCTCGAGCTGTTGTGCGCGCGGATGTTGCTGCCGTCGGTGACCGAGGCGGAGAAGGCGCTGCTGGCGCGGATCGAGCGGTTGGAGCGCCGGGCGACGCTGGCGGGCGGCGGAGGCGCGCCGGCGGAGGGTGGCGTGGAGCCGCCGGTGCGCGCGGCGCCCGAGCGTGAGTTTTCGAGGCCTTCGCAGCGCGCGGCGTCGGCGGGACCGGCGCCGGTGCCGGAGCCGGTCAAACGCCCGGTGGAAGCGCCGGCCGCGCCTGCTCCGGCGGCCGTCCCTGCGCCGGTGGCCCCGCCGGCGGTCGCTCCCGCCGCTGCGGCGACCCAAGCCCCGGCTCCGTCGGGCGATGGTGGCTGGGGTGCGGTGCGCACGCCCGGTGGCGGCACCCCCGCCCCGGTGAGTGCCCCGGAGCCGGAAGCCGCGCCCGCGGCGGCGTCGGCGTCGGGCGGGATGGACGCCGCCGGGATCCGGAACGTCTGGCCGCAGCTGATGACCGCCCTGCGCAAGTTCACCGGCGGCCGCAGTCTCGAAGCCATGCTGACGCAGGCGACGGTCGCGAGCGTCGAGGGCAACTCCGTGACCCTGACCCACAAGTCCGAGCCCCTGGCCCGCCGCCTTTCCGACCAGGACAACGCCCGCAAGATCGCCGGCGCCCTGACCGACGTCCTGGGCGGCGACTGGCAGGTCCGCTGCATCCACGGCAACGCCCCGGCCGCGCCCGTCGCGCGTCCGCAGCAGGCGGCCCCGGCGCCGGAGCGGTCGTTCACGCGCCAGTCGGCGGCCGCGGCCCCCGCCGCCGAACCGGCGGCCCGCCCCGCGGCCCCGCCGCCCCCGGCGCGCCCCAAGGTCACGACGACCGAGCCGGACATCCCGCTCCCCCCGGAACCCTCCGACGAGGACGACGAGGACCTCTACAACGAGGACGCCAGCCCAGCGCCCCCACCACCCCCGCCCCCACCGGACAAGGACCCGGACGAGGTGGCCCGCAAACTCCTCTCCGAGCACCTCGGCGCCCGCCCCCTCGACTGACCCGGGATCGTGTCGTCCCCCCAGTCACGCGTGTCGACCCTTCAGTCACGCGTGTCGACGCCCGGATCACGCGTGTCGACCCTCCGCGCACGCAGGCGCCGTGCGGGAAAGGTCGACACGCGTGATCAGAAGGTCGACACGCGTGATTGAAGGGACGACACGGCGGGGGTCACGAGGCCAGGTAGGTCTCGATCGCTGTCGCGATGGCTGTGGCGTATCGCTGGCGACCGTCCGCGCTCGTCATGCGGGCCGCTTCCGTGGCGTTGCGCATGTTGCCGCACTCCACCAGCGCCGCCGGGCGGGTCGAGAGGTTGAGGCCGGCCAGGTCCGCCCGGGCCGAGAGGCCGTTCGAGCCGATGTAGTTCGCCGCGGTGAAGCCGCTCGTCCGGAGCGTGTCGCGCAGCGTCTGGGCCAGGCGCGTCGACGGCGCTCCCTGTGCCGCGTTCAACGCGGGTGACGAATACGCCACGTGGAAGCCGTTCGCGCCGGCCGCTTCGGAACCGTCGGCGTGGATGGAGACGACCGCGTCCGCGTCCGCGTCGTTGCCGATCGCCGCGCGGCGGTCGACGCAGGGGCCGACCCCGGTGTCGTCCTGTCGCGTGTAGACGACCCGGATTCCCTTGTCCGCCAACGCTTTCCCGACCCGCTGGGCGACGTCGAAGGTGAACGCGTGCTCCGGGTAACCCGCGTTGGTCGCGGTGCCGGTCGTGTTGCACGGCTTGGTCTGCCCACGCCCCGCCGGCACCTGGCGGTTGATCTCCGCCGGGTGGGCGGCGTTCCCGCCGTTGTGCCCCGGATCCAGCACGACGACCTTCCCGGCCGCCACCGGCGACGGCGAAGGCGAAGGCGAAGACGAAGCCGATGACGGCGGCGCAACCGACGAAGACGACGAAGGAGGCGAAGCAGTGGTCACCACCGGAGCAGGCGCGGGCGAACCGGCCGCCGGAGCGTCGTCGGAGCAGCCGGTGAGCAGGAGGGCACCGGCCAGCAGGAGGGGAGCAGTCGCGCGTCGCACGGCGACCACGGTGCCACAGCCCGGCACCTCGCGTGGCGCGACTACCCTGGTGGGGACACAGGCGTGCAGAGAGGACCGAGTGCGATCATGGCCCAACCCGGCGGCGGCTTCGACCTTTCCCAGCTGATGCAGCAGGCGCAGCAGATGCAGCAGAAGCTCGTCGAAGCCCAGGAAGAGCTGGCCAACACCGAGGTCACCGGCACCGCCGGCGGCGGACTGGTCACCGCGACCGTCTCCGGTGACAGCCAGCTGAAGAGCTTGCAGATCGACCCGAAGGTGGTCGACCCGGACGACGTCGAGACGCTGTCCGACCTGATCGTCGCGGCGGTCCGCGACGCGTCGGCGAGCGCGCAGAAGCTCACCGAGCAGAAGCTCGGCCCGCTGGCCGGCGGGCTCGGCGGCGGTGGCGGCATGCCGGACCTCGGCAGCCTCGGCTTCGGCGGCTGACGAACTTGTACGAAGGTGTCGTCCAGGACCTGATCGACGAGCTCGGGCGCCTGCCCGGGGTCGGGCCGAAGAGTGCCCAGCGGATCGCGTTCCACCTGCTGGCCACCGACCCGGCCGACATCGCGCGGCTGCAGGACGTGCTCGGCAAGGTCAAGGAGGGCGTGCAGTTCTGCGAGATCTGCGGCAACGTCTCCGAGCACCCGACCTGCCGCATCTGCCGCGACGAGCGCCGCGACCTCACGGTCATCTGCGTGGTCGAGGAGCCGAAGGACGTCCTGGCGGTCGAGCGCACGCGCGAGTTCAAGGGCCGCTACCACGTCCTGGGCGGCGCGCTCGACCCGCTGTCGGGCATCGGCCCGGAGCAGCTGCGGATGCGCGAGCTGCTCAAGCGCATCGGCGAGGCGGACATCAAGGAGATCATCATCGCCACCGACCCCAACACCGAGGGGGAGGCGACGGCGACGTACCTGGTGCGCATGCTGCGCGACTTCCCGGGCCTGAGCGTGACGCGGCTGGCGTCGGGCCTCCCGATGGGCGGTGACCTGGAGTTCGCCGACGAGCTGACGCTGGGCCGCGCGCTGTCGGGCCGCCGGGTGCTCTAAGGGACGTCGAAGCGGCGAAGGTCGTACAGGTCCATCAGCCTGATCACCTTGTTCGCGTATTCCGGGTCGGTGGCGTACTTCCGCGCCACCGCCCGGATGAACGCGTCCGGGTCCGTGCGCACCGGCAGCGCCGCCGCGTAGTTCGCCGACGTCGTCAGCAGCCGGCCGTAGTCGCGGAATGAGTCGTCGATCGACGCGTAGGAGCGGAAATACGCGTCCACCGGGTGGCACGGCGCCGGAATGCACTCCGTCGTCGGGTACCGGGCGCACCGCAGGGCGATGGGTCCCGGGCTCGTCGGCGTCACGCACTTGAAGCCGAAGTGGTTCAGCTCGGCCGTGGACAGCTTGCTGCGGCCCCAGCTCGACTCCAGGATCGACTGCGCCACCGTCACCGACGCCGGGATGTCGTACGCCGCGTGGATCGCCCGCGCGATCGGGCCGGCCGCGGCGACGTACGCCTCCTGGAAACCCGCCGCCAGCGCGGCGTCGCGAACAGCGCCCTGGTCGATGGGCGGGACCACCACCAGCGCGGCCGCCAGTCCGATGTGGATCATGGCGACACTGTGCCCGGGTGCGCGCCGGAAAAACCGGCGGTCACCCGGACGAAGGACTCAGCAGTAGCCGAGCTGCGCCAGCGTGTCGACGACGATCTCGGACGGGTGGTACTTGTCCATCCAGGACTCGCCGCGCCGGTTCTGGTACGTGTCGAGGAAGTTCTGCAGCTTGTCGCCGCGCATCTCGGTCAGCACGACCGTCTCGCCGAGGTGCTGCGGCGTCTCGGTGCGCTCGCGGTGCACCGCGCACGGCAGGCCGAGGTAGTAGCACTCCGCCGAAAGACCACCCGAATCGGTGACCACGTACTCGGCGCGCGCCACCAGCGGCAGGAACTTCAGGTACCGCATCTTCGGCTGGACGATGAACTGGTCGTCGAAGATGTTCCCGATGCCCAGCGCGCGGATCTTCTCGCGCTCCGGCGCGCCTGCCATGTACAGGATCGGCATCTTGCGGCTCTGCTCACGCAGGATTTCGAGGGCCTCGCGGTACTTGTCCGGGCGCGAAACCAGCTCGAAGCGGTGCAGCGTGGCCAGGCCGAACTTCTCCGGCAGGTCCGGCACGTCCAGCGGGCCGTTGATGGCGAGGCGCATCGCGTCGATCGCGGTGTTCGCCTCGGTGTCGACGACCACCCCGCGGGCGTGGCGCAGGTTGTTGACCTCGCGGATGCTCGGCGCGAAGTGGATGTCGACGATCTTCGCCGCGATCTTGCGGTTCAGCTCCTCCGGCAGCGGCGAGAGGATGCTGCCCGACCGCGCGCCGGCCTCGACGTGCCCGACGCGGGACTTGAGGATCCGCTTGCCGATCAGCGAGCCGTACGGCGTGGTGAACGTGTCGCCGTGCACCAGCACCAGCGGGGGACGGCCGTCCTCGGTCAGCGCGGCGCGCAGCTCGTGGCGGCGGCTCCACGCCGTCCGCAGCACCTGCGCGGCCCAGCCGGGCACCTGCGCCGGCGACTCGAGGTTGTGCGCCTTGTCCTCCGGCACCAGCCAGACGTCCGGCGCCGGCATGTTCAGGTCCGCCAGGACGTCCGCGACCTCGTCGACGTGCTGGGCGGTGAACCAGATCTTCGGCCGCATCCCGCGCTCGCGGATCCCGTGGTAGACGGGCGCGATCTTGATCAGTTCCGCGGTGGTGCCGAGAATGAAGGAAATCACCAGAGGAGCCCATTTCAGGTCGGGTGCGGTGGCGTAAGGATACTGGCCGACCCGGCGCGCGGGCCGCCGGGTAGCCTCGGCACGGTGAGTGCGAACCCGCTCCTCCCCTCGCTCAGCGTCGTGATCCCGGTCTACAACGAGCAGGACTGGATCGAACGCAGTGTCGGCGCGCTGCTCGCTTCCGCGTCGGCCGCGAGCTGGCCGATCGAGGTCGTCGTGGTCGACGACGGCAGCACCGACGCCACGCCGTCCCGGCTCGACGACCTGCGCGAACGCCACGGCATCACCGTCCTGAGCCAGGCCAACTCCGGCCGGTTCGAGGCGCGCCGGGCCGGCATCGCCAAGTCGTCCGGCGAGTGGGTCGCGCTGCTCGACAGCCGCGTCATCGTCGACGAGCACACCCTGACGTTCCTGCGCGACCAGCTCGTGGAGCACCCCGAGCGCGCGGTCTGGAACGGCCACATCAACGTCGCGTCCGAGCACAACCCGTACGCCGGCTTCATGGCCGGCCTGGTCAAGGTGCCTTGGCGCAAGTACTGCGCGAACCCGCGGCTGATGTCGTACGGCATCGAGGAGTTCGACGTCTACCCGAAGGGCACGACGTTCTTCTGCGCCCGCCGCGGCCTGCTCGAGGGCTCGGTGACGGCGTTCGCGTCGCTGTTCGACGACCTCCGCTTCGCCAGCGACGACACCCGCATGCTGCGCTGGATCGCCGAGCGCGAGCGGATCTGGCTGGCCCCGGAGCTGTCCGCGACCTACAACGGGCGTGATTCGTTCAAGAAGTTCACGCAGCAGGCCTACTTCCGCGGCACGACCTACGTGGACTCCTACATCGCCTCGCCGGGCCCGGCGCGCAACGCCCTGTTCGGCGCGCTCGCGGCCGGCGTCATCGGCCTGGCCTTCGCGGCGAAGAAGCCGAAGACGACGCTGGCCGCGGGGGTGCTCGGCGCGGTCGCGGCGGGCGAGGTCGTCAAGAAGTGCGGGGCTACCGGCCCTGAGGCCCGCGCGGTCACGAAGCTGCTGCCGGTGTTCGCCGGTGGCTTCGGCGCCGGTGTCCTGCGTGGACTGGCGATGGCCGTGCGCGCCCGGCTCCGCCGCCGATGAGCACCGAAGTGGACACGCCGGCCACCGCGCGCAGCGGGCGCACGACCGCGGGCAGCCTCGGCGGTTCGCTGATCGTGTCCATCGGCCTCGGCTACCTGCTGACGGTCGCCTGCCAGCGGCTGCTGCCGCCGCAGGAGTACGCGGTCTTCGTGACGTTCTGGGGCCTGGTGATGGGCCTCGGCAGCACGCTGTCGCCGCTGGAGCAGGAGCTCTCGCGCCAGTCGGCGGTCGCCGCGCTGGCGGGGGGCAAGGCGGGGCGTCCGGCGCTGCGGGCGGTCGCGGTCGGAGTGGTCGTCGCGGCCGCGTTCTCGCTCGCGCTGCTGATCCCGCCGATCAACGACAAGCTGTTCCACGGCGAGTGGTCCCTGGCGGTGATCGTGCTGGCCGGCGGAGTCGCGTTCGCCTGCCAGTTCGGTACGCGCGGGTTGCTCATCGGGCAGCACAAGGTGAAGGCGTTTTCCCTGCTGGTGGTCGCCGAACCGGCCGTGCGGGCGCTGATCCTGGGTGTCCTGTTCGTCTCGGTGGCGTACAACGTCGTCTCGCTGGCGATCGCGGTGGCGGCGGGCTCGTTCGCCTGGCTGCTCTTCGCGCGTCCGGCCCGCCGGTTGCTGGACTTCCAGGTCGAGGGCGACGGCTGGGGCGTGACCTCCCGCCGGATGGGCATGCTCCTGGTCGGAGCGGCCCTGACGGCGGCGGTGATCACGGGCTACCCGGCCTTGGTCGGCCTCCTGGCCCCGGGCGGCGACGGCGACCGGGTGGGTTCGCTGTTCGCGGCCCTGGTCATCGCCCGGTTGCCGCTGACGCTGATCGGGCCGGTCCAGTCCCTGGCGGTCCCGTTCGTGGTCCGATTGTCGGTGACGCCGGAGGGCCGCCACCGCTTGCGCCGGGTACTGGCCCTCGGCGCGGCGGCCTCCCTGGTCTTGGCGGCACTGGGTGCCCTGGTGGGGCTGTGGCTGGGCCCCTGGGCGGTCCGGTTCGTGAGCGGCCCGGAGTACGACATCGACGGCTGGTCGGTGGCGGGGCTGGTGTGGTCCTCGGTGCTGCTGGTGCCGATGCAGCTGCTCACGGCGGTGCTGGTGGCGCGCACGCAGGCGAAGCTGGTGCTGGCGACGTGGGCGGTGGTGACCGGCACGGCGTCGCTGGTGCTGCTGTTCCTGCCGGGTGACACGGTGTTCCGCGCGGTGGTGGCGCTGGCGGTGGCCCCGACGCTGGGGCTGGCGGTGGTCCTGGCGTTCGTGCTGCGGCGGGCACCGGAGCCGGTCGAGTCCGACGCCGGCTGAGGTTTCTTCGGCCTGATCACCTCGGACCACGGTTTACCCACCCGAGGTCGCGCTGCTCGGTGCCCACCACCCCGAAGCCGGATTGTGACTACGGCCGGTGGTACCGCGTCAAGGCGGGAAAGCGTGCCTTGACCCGGCACCACCGGCCGTGTTCTGGCTTCGGATCGGCGTGGCG